>JAHFPH010000181.1 GCA_023266845.1 Rhodospirillaceae bacterium | reverse complement strand
GCTCGCTGCCGCTGAAGAACCAGGACCTGAAGACGGCGTGAGCCGAGGGATGGCGCAAAGAACCGCGCGCATAACCCGTCGCGGGTTGTTGGCCGCCGGCGCCGCCCTAGCGGCGGCGGGCCTCGGCGCCCCGGCGGCGCGCGCGCAAAATCTGCCGGGCGGCATCGCTTCGGCGATGCCGATGCTGCGCGAGGTGTTCGGCAACCGGCGGTTCCAGGAAGGCAAGGTGTTCCTGAAAGTACCGGTGGTGGCCGAGAATTCCTCCTCGATACAGGTTTCCACCGGCGTCGCGAACGAAATGCCTGTGCGTTTGGTTCTAATCGCGCCGGCCAATCCATTTCCGCTGCTGGCCGAGCTGCGGTTCGGGCCGCGCGCAGCCCGGGCCGAGGCCGCTGTTCGCATCCGCCTGGCGCGCACGCAAACCGTGGTGGTGGCGGCCGAGATGCCGGACAAATCGGTGTGGATCGCCAGCACCGACGTGACCGTCACGTCGGGCGCCTGCATCGAGCCTGGGGAGTGACGCGGCGATGGCGGCGGTCGTGAAAATGCTGGTCAGCGTGCCGCAAGCCGCCAAGCCCGGCGAGGCGTTCGAGGTCAAGGCGATGGCCTTGCACCCGATGGAAAACGGGCTGCGCCGCGACATGGATGGCAAGGCGATTCCTCGCCACATCATCAAGCGCTTCACCTGCCGCTATAACGGCGAGATCGTGGTGGATTGCGACTGGCACACCGGCGTCGCCGCCAATCCGTACATGGCATTTCCGGTCAAGGCGGTGGACAGCGGTGCGCTCGAATTCGAATGGACCGAGGACGACGGCGCGGTTCATCGCCACAGCGCCCCGATCAAGGTCGCGTGACGCGGGGCACCTGGCCGGCGCTTCTTCTTATCGCCGTCGGCATCTCCACCGCGCTCGCGGCCGACCAGGCGCAGCGCTCGGGACTGGACTTCACCACGCCCGGTATCCGCCAGATGCAGCAGGACGATTTCGCCAATCCCGGCATGCTGTGGGTGACGCAAGGCCAGGCATTGTGGAACGAGGCGCAAGGCGCCGCGGGCAAAAGCTGCGCCGCGTGCCACGGCGCGATCGGCTCGATGGCCGGAATCTCGTTTCCAAAGCGCGGCAAGGACGGCATGGCGGTCAATCTCGAAGCGCAAATCGAGCAATGCCGCGTCGAACGGATGCAGGCGCCGCCGCTGGGCTTTGAAAGCGAGCGATTGCTGGGATTGACCGCCGCCATTCGTCATGCGATGCGAGGCAAGCCGGCGCCGGTCGCGGAGGATCGCGCGGCGATCGACGCCGGGGCGCGCTACTACGCCGAAAAACGCGGGCGGCTCGACTTGGCCTGCGCCGATTGCCACGAAAGGCTGGTGGGCAAGCATCTGCGCGACGAGGTCATCAGTCAGGGCCAGGCGAACGGGTTTCCCGCCTATCGGCTGCGCTGGCAGGGGCTGGGATCGCTGCATCGCCGCTTCCAGGTCTGCAACCAGGCGGTGGGCGCCGAAGTTTCCCCGCTCGGATCGCCAGAGTATATTGCCGTGGAATGGTACCTGGCCTGGCGCGGCCGTAACCTTCCGGTGGAAACTCCAGGAGTGCGGCAATAGGCTCGATAACGTCAGGTGGTGGGCGAGGGCGATATGGCGCGATTCAGCTTCACGGTGAACGGAACGGCGCGCGCGGTCGATTCGCGCGATCCCGCCCAGCCGCTGCTTTACGTGCTGCGCAACGCGCTAGGCTTGACCGGCCCGAAATACGGCTGCGGCCTGGGCCAATGCGGCGCCTGCACCGTGCTGGTGGACGGCCAGGCGACGCGCAGTTGCATATTGCCGGTCTCCGCCGCCGCCGGGCGCAACGTCACGACCATCGAAGGTCTGGGCACGCCGGAAAAGCCGCATCCCGTGCAGGAGGCCTTCATCGCCGAGCAGGCGGCGCAATGCGGCTATTGCATCAACGGCATGGTGATGACCAGTGCCGCGCTGCTTTCCAAGAATCCCCAGCCCACGATCGAGCAAACCAAGGACGCGCTGGCCGGCAATCTGTGCCGCTGCGGCACGCACCAGCGCATCGTGCGCGCAGTGATGCGCGCCTCGGGGAGGGCTTTGCCATGAGCGCGCCCGTGAACACGCAACTGACGCGTCGCGCGCTGCTGCAATCCGGCGGCGCGCTGGTGGTGGGGCTAGGCCTCGCCGAAAACGCCCTGGCGCAGTTCCTGCCCGGCGCCGACCGGCTGATGGGCAAGACGCTCGACGCAAGCGAGGTGGACGGATTCTTCGCCGTCGGCGCCGACGGCACGGTGACGCTGTTCTCGGGCAAGGTCGATCTCGGCCAGGGGCTGCGCGTCGCCTATAAGCAGATCGTCGCCGAGGAACTGGGCATCGGCGTGGATCGCATCCAAATGGTCGAGGGCGACACCGCCTTGACACCGGACCAGGGCGCCACGGCCGGCAGCAGCGGCGTCATGCGCGGCGGCGTGCAGATCCGCCAAGCCGCCGCGACGGCGCGCGAGACGCTGATCCGCATCGCGGTCGAGCAATCCGGCCTGCCGTCGGACGAGCTGGAAGCAGCGAACGGCGAGGTGCGCCCCAAGATCGGCGGCAAGGGCATCGGCTTCGGCGCGCTGATCGGCGACCGGCGGTTCGCGGTGAAAGTCGATCCCAAAGTGAAACTCAAAGATCCCGTCGCCTACACCGTCGTGGGCCAGCCGCTGGCGCGGCCGGACGTGCCGGGCAAAGTCATGGGCCGGCATGTCTATGTGCACGATTTCAAGCTCGACGGCATGCTGCACGGCCGCTCGATCCGTCCGCCGGCGGTGGGCGCGAAGCTTGAAACGGTGGATGAATCCTCGATCAAGTCGATCCCCGGCGCGCGCGTCGTGCGGATCAAGGATTTTCTGGGCGTCGTGGCCGACGACGAATGGGATGCCGTTACCGCCGCCAAGACGTTGAAAGCCACCTGGTCGGCCAGCAGCGCGTTGATCGGCAACGAAGCCGTGCGCGACTGGATGAAGGCAGGACCGTTCGAATCGGATCAGAAAATCGCGAGTAAGGGCGACGCCGCCGGGACGTTGGCCGCTTCCACCAAGCGCCTCGAGGCGAGCTTCTATTGGCCGGTGCAGACGCATGGCTCGATGGGCCCGTCCTGCGCCGTGGCCGATGTACGCCCGGGCGAGGCCACTGTGTGGACGGCCTCGCAAGCCACGCACAAGTTCCGCGACGTCTACGCCAAGATGCTGGGCATGCCGCGCGACAAAGTGCGCGTCGTCTATCTCGACGGGTCGGGCTGCTACGGCATGAACGGCCACGACGACGCGGGCGCCGACGCGATCCTTCTGTCGCGCGCCACCGGCAAGCCGGTGCGCGTGCAATGGATGCGCGCCGACGAGCATGGCTGGGACCCCAAGGGCCCGCCGCAGCTCCTGTCGATGCAGGGCGCGCTGACGCCCGAGGGCCGCATCGCCGCCTGGCGCGCCGAGATGTGGCTGCCCAAAGCGACCGCCAACCTGCCGAACGTGTCGTTGCTGGCGGCGGTCGAGGCGGGCATCGAGCAACCCCCCGGGCTTTCCACCGGCTTGATCAGCCAGAACGCCGACCCGCCCTACGCGGCCGACAACGTGGAAGTGCTGGTGCATTGGCTGAAGGACGCGCCCTTGCGTCCCAGCAACATCCGCGCGCCGGGCAAGATCGCCAACAGCTTCGCGGTCGAAAGCTTCGTCGACGAACTGGCGCTGGCCGCCGGCAAGGACCCGCTGGAATTCCGCCTGCGGGGCCTGACCAACCCGCGCGGGATAGAGGCGCTGAAGCGCGTCGCGGCGATGATGGACTGGCAGCCCCGCCCGCGCCCCGCGCGCGACGGGCGCGGCCGCGGCATCGCCTATGTGCACTACAAGCACAACGAAACCTTTATCGCCATGGGCATGGACGTCGAGGTCGACCGCCGCACCGGCGCGGTCAGGGTCAAGCGCGTGGCCTGCGCGCATGACTGCGGCCAGGTGATCAACCCCGACGCGGTGAAGCTGCAGGTCGAAGGCAGCATCCTGCAAACCTTGAGTCGCACGCTGTTCGAGGAGGTCGTCTTCGACAAGGCGCGCGTCACCAGCCTGGATTGGGCGAGCTACCCGATCCTGACCTTCCCCGACGCGCCGGAGATCGCGGTCGAGGTGATCGACCGGCCGAAGGAGCCGCCCTTGGGCGCGGGCGAGGCCTCAGCCACCCCGGTGCCCGGCGCGCTGGCCAACGCCATTTTCGACGCGGTCGGCGTGCGCATGCGCACCGTGCCGATCACGCCGCAGCGCATCAAAGAGGCGCTGGCGCGCGGCGCCGCCTGACCCAGCAGCAAAGGAACAT
>JAHFPH010000180.1 GCA_023266845.1 Rhodospirillaceae bacterium | reverse complement strand
AGCGTCCGCCGCCGAATAGACTGGGCCTCAAGCGACCGTTCGCCGCACTGGGCGCGGGGCCTGGAGCTGGGTAGTAAGTTGGAAGAGAAGAAGCAGGATCATGAGCACCACGGCCAGTAGCAGCAACGACACCGCCAAACCCGTGCCCGCACCCCGGGCTGCGCGTCCGCGTCCGCAACTTATGTCGATTACCCCGGCGGCAGCCGAGCGGGTGCGCGAGTTGTTGGCCAAGCGCGACAAGCCCGCCGCCGGCATCCGCATCGGCGTGCGCACCAAGGGCTGCTCGGGCCTCTCGTACACGCTTGAATATGCCGAGGCCAAGCAACCGGGCGACGAGGCGGTCGAGCAGCATGGCATCACCTTGCTGGTCGATCCCAAGGCATCGCTGTTCGTGATCGGTACGGAAATGGACTTTGTCGTGGAAAAGTTGAAGGCCGGCTTCGTATTCCGCAATCCCAACGAAAAAGGTCGTTGCGGTTGCGGTGAATCGTTCCATGTCTGAGGCAGCGCCAGCTGCTCCGGCGCAAACGTAATCCCGCTCATGAGCAAGATTGAACTTCCCTCCGCGGCGGCCCAGCAACCCCCGGGGCCGCTAACGCCGTGCTGGTCCTGCAAGGGGCCGGTCGATGCGCGGGCTTTGTTCTGCCATACCTGCGGCGCGGTTCAGCCGCCACGCGGCATCGATCATTTCGCGCGCCTGGCGCTACCGGCGATGTTCGAAATCCCCATTGCCGATCTTGAGCGACGTTATTTCGGATTCCAGCGTTATCTTCATCCTGATCGATTTGCTGTCAAATCGGCGAAGGAAAAAGCCATTTCGCAGCAGCAGGCGGCGGCACTCAATGAAGCATATGAAGTTTTGAAAAATCCGTTGACGCGCGGGGCCTATCTGTTGGGCTTGAAAGGCAATCCGCTGCCCGGCGATGGCCAGACGGTCAACGATCCGGAATTGCTGATGGAGGCCATGGAGACGCGTGAAGCGTTGGCCGACGCCAAGGACGCGGCGTCGCTCAAGGGGATTGCCGACCGCGCCCGTGGCGATTTTGAAACCGCCCAACGTCGCCTGGCGACGGCGTTTGCCGAGGACGACCTCGAGGGTGCACGGCGCACAGTGCTGCGGCTGCGCTATCTGGAAAAATTTCGCGACGAGTTGCGCGCCCGCGCCATCAACATTGCGCAAGGCAAGTAACGATGCTGTTGGAAATCCACGAACCCGGCGCCTCGCCGCTGCCCCATGCCGATGATGTCGGCGTGGCCGTGGGCATCGATCTCGGCACCACCAATACCGTGGTGGCCTACGCCCATGCCGGCAAGCCAGAGGCGCTCCGCGATCCCGATGGCGTGGCGCTGATCCCCTCAATTGTGGCGTATCGGGAATCCAGCCAAGCGACGGTCGGCGAGGAAGCGCGGCGGCTATTGCTGGACAATCCGCATAACGTCGTGAGCTCGATCAAGCGGCTGATGGGCCGCGGCATCGCCGATGTGAAGGCGTTGGGCGGAACCCTGCCTTATATCGTGGAGCCGGGCACCGGCAAGAATTCGATGGTTCAATTACGCATCGCTGGTAAGGCCCGCTCGCCGGTGGAGATTTCGGCCGAAATCTTGCGCGCTGCGCGTGCGCGCGCCGAACAGGCATTGGGCCGCACGGTCGACCGGGCGGTGATCACCGTGCCGGCTTATTTCGACGATGCCGCCCGCACCGCCACGCGCGATGCTGCACGCGTCGCCGGGCTGGAGGTTTTGCGCCTGGTCAACGAGCCTACGGCGGCGGCGCTGGCCTACGGGCTGGACAAGCATGCCGAGGGCGTTTTCGCGGTATACGATCTGGGTGGCGGGACCTTCGATTTTTCGCTGCTGCGGCTGGAGAAGGGTGTTTTCCAGGTACTTGCCACGGGCGGCGATGCGGCATTGGGCGGCGATGATTTCGACCACGCGGTGGCCGAGCATTTTCTTGCCGACCGCAAAGCGCAAGGAAAACCCCTCGCCATGGACGCGGGCGAGGTGAAGCTGGCATTGGCCAGCGCCCGCTTGG
The DNA here is from genome assembly GCA_023266845.1 of Rhodospirillaceae bacterium. Lineage (GTDB taxonomy): Bacteria > Pseudomonadota > Alphaproteobacteria > JAEULC01 > JAEULC01 > JAEULC01. The sequence goes on along the minus strand of JAHFPH010000180.1, from coordinate 2,321 downwards.
CCAAGGAATGCCTGTCGCGCCAGGCCGAAGGCGTGTGGTCGCTCGATATTGGCGATTTGCCGTCGCGGCACAGGCTCGATGTCGCCGGATTGGAAGGCCTGATAGCGCCGTTTGTCGCCAGAACCATGGCGATTTGCCGCGGTGTCTTGGCCGACGCCGGGATGGGCGTCGATGGCGTCAAAGGCGTGGTGCTGGTCGGCGGCTCGACGCGCGTGCCGCTGGTGCGACGCGAGGTCGAGGCATTGTTCGGACAGCCGCCGTTGCAGGATATAGATCCCGACGAGGTGGTGGCGCTGGGCGCTGCCCTGCAGGCCGAAGCGCTAACGGTCGGATCGGATACCTTGCTGCTGGATGTAACGCCTTTGTCGCTGGGCATCGAGACCATTGGCGGGCTGGTCGAGAAGATCGTTCCGCGCAATACGCCGATTCCCGTTTCGTTGGCGCAAGAATTCACCACCTACCAGGACAGCCAGACCGGCATGGCCTTGCACGTGGTGCAAGGCGAGCGCGAGAAGGTCGAGGACTGCCGCAGCCTGGCGCGTTTTGAGCTTCTCGGCATACCGCCCATGACCGCCGGCGCCGCGCGCATCAAGGTCAGTTTTTCAGTCGATGCCGACGGGTTGCTGACGGTATCGGCGCTGGAGAAGACAACCGGTATGTCCCAACACGTCGAGGTCAAGCCATCCTACGGGCTGGATGATGCCGCGATGGAGCGCATGCTGCGCGACAGCATCGAGCATGCCGCTAGCGACATGAGCGAAAGGCTGTTGACCGAGGCGCGGGTCGACGCCCGGCGCGTCACGTTGGCGCTGGATGCAGCCTTATCGGCCGATGGCGATTTGTTGGCGGGTCATGAACGGCACCAAATAGACGCGGCCAGAACGCGGCTTGTGCTGGCGGCCGAAGGTGGCGATCGCGATGCCATCGCCGCCGCCATGGAGGGATTGGAAAGCATTGTGAAACCATTCGCGGAAAAACGCATGGATCGAGGGATCCGCCAAGCGTTGACGGGTGTCGAAGTCGAGAGACTCGCCGCGAAAATAGGGTAAAAAGAGCCGGTACCCCGGTTGGGCGCGGCCAGTGAGGATGATCATGCCGAAAATAATTTTTGTGCAGAAAGACGGCACACGCAAGGAAGTCGACGCGCCGATCGGCCTGTCGGTGCTGGAAATTGCCCACCGCAACAATATCGATCTTGAAGGGGCGTGCGAGGGCTCGCTGGCATGCTCGACTTGCCACGTGATCGTCGATCCGGAGTGGTACGACTTGCTGGCCGACGCCACCGAGGACGAGGAGGATATGCTCGATCTGGCCTTTGGTCTGACGCATACCTCGCGGCTGGGCTGCCAGATCAAGATCACCGAGGAGTTGGATGGGCTGACCGTAAAGCTGCCGCCGGCGACACGCAACATGATGGTCGACAAGTAGCGGCAAGGATTTTTGTCATGCGCTGGACCGACACCGTCGACATTGCCATTGCGCTGGAAGAGCGCCATCCCGACGCCGATATCGTCAATTTGCGCTTCACCGATTTGCATAAATGGGTGTGCGCGCTGCCGGGATTCAAAGATGAACCGGGCCGCTCCAACGAAAAAATTCTGGAAGCCATCCAAATGGCCTGGCTTGACGAGCGCGATTGAACGCCCAGACCAATTATAGGATCGTAGCTATGGCTGACGGACCAGCGCGTGCCCAGATGCTCGCCTTCAATCGCGCCCGCGGCGGTCTTGCCAAGCCCGTTGCCGCCTCTATATTCGCGCCATGAACAGCCTGGGCCTGAGCAAAAAACCTGCAGAAACTCGTATCGTGGTGGCGATGTCGGGCGGGGTCGATTCGTCGGTCACCGCCGCTTGCCTGGTCGAGCAGGGCTATCAGGTCGTGGGCGTGACGCTGCAGCTTTACGATCATGGCGCCGCAGTGGGGCGCAAGGGCGCCTGCTGCGCGGGTCAGGACATTCACGACGCGCGCCGCGTCGCCGATCGCCTGGGCATCGATCATTACGTGCTCGACTATGAATCGCGGTTCAAGAACGATGTTATGTCGGCTTTCGCCGATGCCTATGCCCATGGCGAAACGCCCGTGCCGTGCATCACCTGCAACCGCACGGTCAAATTCCGCGACTTGCTGGCGACCGCCCGGGATTTGGGCGCGGAGGCGCTGGCCACCGGCCATTATGTGCGCCGCATCATGGGCGCGGACGGCGCACAACTGCATCGCGCGGTAGATGCGACCCGCGACCAGAGCTATTTCCTGTTCGCCACCACTGCCGAACAGCTCGATTATTTGCGGTTTCCGCTGGGCGACCTGACCAAAGCCCAGAC
>JAHFPH010000075.1:15537-17562 GCA_023266845.1 Rhodospirillaceae bacterium | reverse complement strand
TTCTGGGCGGCCTGGACGAAACCCTGCGACCGCTCGGTGAACTTGTCGAACTCCATCCCAACTCTCCCTCTGTCCCCCCACGAAGAGGCAGGACAAGCGGCCGGCCCATGAAGCGGCGCCGACCCTCGCGAATGCCCCTGCTATATGGAGGCGCTTTATCCGATTGCAAGCCAGCTTCAGGCCAGCGCGGAAGCCGGGCCATGACCTAAATCAAGGGGTTATGCGCTTGCCGGTGCCCTTGGCCCACCCTTATGCTGCGCCCCCATGCCGATCACCGTCGACGCCATCTACCGCTATCCGGTCAAGGGCTTGAGCGCCCAGAAGCTCGACCATGTCGCGCTCAAGGCCGGCGAAATGCTGCCCTATGACCGCGCCTATGCGCTGGCGCTGGCGGCCACGCCCTTCGATCCAGCGAATCCCCAGCACCTGCCGAAGACCAATTTCCTGATGCTGATGCGCGACGAAAAGCTGGCGGCGTTGCAGACCAGCTTCGAGCCCGAGACCAAGACCCTCACCATCGTGCGCAACGGCAAGCGCGTGGCGCGCGGCAGGCTCGACGACGCGATGGGCCGCGCGGTGATCGAGCAGTTCTTCGCCGCCTATTTGGGCGGGGTTGCGCGCGGCCAGCCGCGGCTGGTGTCCGCGCCCAACCACAATTTCTCCGACGCGCGCAACAAGGTGGTGTCGATCGTCAACCTCGCCAGCGTCAAGGATTTCGAGCGCGTGGCCGGCGCGCCGGTCCATCCCCTGCGTTTTCGCGGCAACCTTTATATCGCCGGCGCCGCGCCCTGGGCCGAGCAGGGCTGGGTGGGCAAGGAGATCGGCATCGGCAAGCTGCGCCTCAAGATCGAAAAATCGATCGATCGTTGCGCCGCCACGCATGTGAATCCCGAAACGGCGGAACGCGATCTGAACGTGGTGCCGGCGCTGCAGCGCGGCTACGGCCACATCAACATGGGCGTCTATGGCCGCGTGCTGGCCGACGGCGAAATCGCGCGCGGCGACGAGTTGACGCCGCCCTCCTAAAGGCGCGTCGCCTATTCGCCGACGGGCGGAATCTGGCCCGGCAGCCGGTCGGCCAGCCTATCTTCCCGCTGCCCGTTCCCGTTATTGTCCTGCGCGTGTTGCCGTTGCGGGTGCTGGGGATTCTGCGGCGGCTGGTGCTGCGGGTATTGGTTCGGGTGCTGGTATTGCGGGTTCTGCTGCTGCGGATTCTGGTTCGGGTGCTGCACCGGCTGGCTCATTGGCGGCGGCTGCATGCCCTGCGGGTGCTGCATCGGCTGTTGATTCGGCCCCGGCGGATGCTGGCCCGGATGCTGTCCCTGATGCGGGTGAGGCCCGCCATGCTGCTGATACGGCGGCCGCCCGTCGCCGTTGGCGTTGATCATCCGGTAGTAGTGATCGGCGTGCTGGAAAAAGTTCTCAGCCGCGATGCGGTCGCCCGCCGCCGCCGCGTCGCGCGCCATGTTCAGGTAGCGCTCGTGCACCTGCCAGGCGTTGCCGCGGATGCGCATTTCGCCGCCGCCGCTGTCGAAGTTGTTCTGCACGCGCATCGGCATATGCGGCTTGTGCCCGTTGCGGCCGTTACGGCCGCGCGAACGGTTCTTTCCACCTTGTCTCATGCTTCACAATCTTTCGTGTGGTGTCCGCATTTCGTCACGGCGCGCCTGTCCCGGCCCGCGAAAGCAGGCCGACCGGCGGCGGTTTACGAGTTGCGTGACCTCAAGCCCTCTTCGGAGGGTTATAGCGGCTATTCGGCCGCTTTAGTGCCGCCAACCGTAGAACGCCGTGGCTTGGGATTCCAATGGGATTATGCCCCTTGGTCCGTGAACTGTGACGAATCTACCCTGCTGTTGCGAGAATGCATCGCTCAATTCCAGCCAGATCGCGCCATGTTCCAACTACTTGCAATCCTTGCGCTTTCAACAACCCGGCGACGGGCTTCGCCTGGCCCTTTCCAACCTCAAGCGCGACCAGCGCATGGGAGGCGAGCAGGCGGGGCAAGTCGGTCAGGATGGCGCGGTA
>JAHFPH010000075.1:0-15437 GCA_023266845.1 Rhodospirillaceae bacterium | reverse complement strand
AGTTTCGCCGCGCGGCATCGTTGCGCCCCGTGCCAAACCCAGCGCTTCCGCCAATAGAATCTGCGCGTCGCGCCTGGGCCGATACACGCCGGCGGCGCGGAGTCTTTCCGTCGCGTCGGTAAGCAACATGGCGATTTTCATCGGCACTAGCGACGCATTTCTTTCGATCGTCATGGCCGGGCCGGCCTCGAAGCCCTGAGCTTGTCGAAAGGGCGAAGGGGCCGTGACCCGGCCATCCACGCCGAAATTCTTGTTTGCCCTGCCGGAAGCGTGGATGGCCGGATCAAGTCCGGACATGACGGAACGGATAAACGGCCGAACGAACGCCGGACTCCGCTCATTCCAATTCCGCCAACTTGGTCGCCTGGTCGTCGGCGATCAGCGCGTCGATGATCTCGTCCAGCGCCTCGCCCTCCATCACCTTGTCGATCTTGTGGAGCGTCAGGTTGATGCGGTGGTCGCTGACGCGGCCCTGCGGGAAGTTGTAGGTGCGGATGCGTTCGGACCGGTCGCCGGTGCCGACCTGGCCCTTGCGCGTCGCCGCGCGTTGGGCGTCGAGCTTCTGCCGCTCGGCTTCGTACAGGCGCGCGCGCAGGACCTTCAGCGCCTTGGCCTTGTTGCGGTGCTGCGATTTCTCGTCCTGCTGCTGCACCACGATGCCCGTGGGGACATGCGTGATGCGCACCGCGCTGTCCGTGGTGTTGACCGACTGGCCGCCGGGACCCGACGAACGGAACACGTCGATGCGCAGATCCTTCTCGTCAATCTTCACGTCCACTTCCTCGGCCTCGGGCAGCACGGCCACGGTGGCGGTCGAGGTGTGGATGCGCCCGCTGCCCTCGGTCGCCGGCACGCGCTGCACGCGGTGCACGCCCGATTCGAATTTCAGGCGCGCGAACACGCCCTTGCCGGCGATCAAGGCGATCGCCTCTTTAAGGCCCCCCAGTTCGCTGGCGCTTTGCTCCATCACCTCGAACTTCCAGCGCCGTCCTTGCGCATAGCGCTCGTACATGCGGAACAGGGCGGCGGCGAACAAGGCGGCTTCGTCGCCGCCGGTGCCGGCGCGGACCTCGATGATCGCGTTCTTCTCGTCGGCCGCGTCCTTGGGCAGCAGCAGCAGCTTGACCTGGTTTTCCAGCGGCGGGATCGCGGCGGCCAGCCCGTTGCGCTCGTCCTGGGCCAAAGCCTTCATGTCGGGGTCGGACTTCGGATCGGCGATGATCGCGTCCAGGTCCTTCAGCTCCTGCTGCTTGCGGCGCAGGCCCTGGATCGTCTCGGCGATCGGCGTCAGGTCGGAATATTCCTTGGCGACGCGCGCATAGGCTTCGTGGTCGAGCTGCGTCTCGCTCACCATCGCGGCGCGCAATTCCTCGTGGCGCGCCACGACGCGGTCCAGTTTCGTATCCAGGCTCAAGTCTTCTCTCCGTCCAGGCGGAACAGGCGGCGCAGCAATTTCTCGGCGGCATCGCGGTCCCCGCCCTCGGCCGCCAGCGCGCGCAAGGCCTCGGACGGGTCGTGCAGCAGCCGGTTGACCAACAGGCGCGTAGCCTCGGCGGCGTCGATGCCCGGCGTCTCGGCCAGAAGCTTCTCGCGCGCCGACTCGAAATTCCGGCGCAGGTCGCTGAGCGCCGGCACGGCCGTGCGCTCGGCCCGGCCGCGCAGGAACGAGGCGACCTCGTGGTCCACGATGCGCCAGGCGTCCTTGGCGGCGGCCTCGCGCGTGGCGCGGCCCTGCATCGCCAGGCGCTCCAGCGCCTCCAAGTCGTAACGGAACGCGCCGTCGACGGCGTCGATATCCGGCGCCAGATCGGCCGGGATTGCCGCGTCGATCAGCAGGATCGGCTTTTGCCGGCGCTTTTTCAACGCGTCGCGCAAATGCGCCGCTTCGAGGGTGAAGCGCCCCGCGCCCTGGGCGCTGATCGTAACGTCGGAAGCGGCCAAAAGATCGCTAAGCCGGTCGAGTGCGGCATGGTTGCAGCCCAGCTGCCGGGCCGCGGCCTCGGCGCGCGCCGGATTCTGCGCCGCGACCACGATGTGCTTGAGCCCCGCTTGGATCATGTGCTCGGCCAGCAGCATGCCCATGTCGCCCATGCCGATCACTAGGCCCGTGGCGCGGCCCAAATCGCCGTGCAGATCGCGCGCGACCTGCGCCGCGGCGGCGGCCAGCGACACCGGCCGCTCGGCCACGCGGGTTTCGCTGCGCACGCGCTTGGCGACTGCATAGGCGGCTTGCAGCGCGGTTTCCAGTTCCGGCCCGGTCAGCCCGTGGGTCTGGGACAGGCGGTGGCTTTCCTTCACCTGGCCCAGCACCTGCGGCTCGCCGATCACCAGGCTGTCGAGCGACGACGCCACGGCGAACACGTGCCGCAACGCCGTCTCGCCGGTCAGGCGGTAGAACCGTGCGTCGATCGCGACGGCTTCCAGACCGGCGCCCCGGGCGACTTCCTCCAGCACATGGCGCATCGTGGCTTCGGGATCGCCCGCCGCGCCCTGCACCTCGATCCGGTCGCAGGTCGCCAGCGCGATCGCCTGCGTCACGCCGCGCCGTTTCAGTCGCTGCAACAACTCGGCGTGGCCGGCCTCGTCGAAAAACAGCCGGTCGCGCAGCGCGAGCGGCGCCGAGCGATGATTGGCGCCCACCGCGAACAGGGCGGCGGTTTCCAGCTTGGTGTCGTCCGGTCCCGGCATGGGGACAGTCTATCGGAAGCGGGCGAGGTGGGTCTCCAGGCGGTTCAGCGGCACTTCCTGCTGGTCGCCGCTGTCCAGGTCGCGCACCGCGATCGCCTGCCGCTGCAATTCGTCTTCGCCAAGGATCAGCGCCGCGCGGGCTTTCACCCGGTTGGCGCGCTGCAGGCGCTTTTTCAGGTTGCCGGAATAGCCGAGCTCGACCGCAAAGCCGATGCGGCGCAGGTCGCGCGCCAGCACCTGGGCCATAGCCTCGGCCTCCGCGCCCATCGGCACCACGGCCAGCGGCCGGGCGGGGGAAGGCGGCTCGGCGATCAGCATGGCCAGGCGCTCGATGCCCGCGGCCCAGCCGATACCCGGCGTGGACGGCCCACCCATGGCCTCGATCAGCCCGTCATAGCGTCCGCCGCCCATGACGGTGCCCTGCGCGCCCAGCGCCGTGGTCGTGAACTCGAAGGCGGTATGGCAGTAGTAATCGAGTCCGCGCACCAAACGCGGGTTCAGCTTGTAGGGAATTTTCAGCGCGTCGAGGCCGGCCCTGACGGTAGCGAAGAACGCCGCCGATTCCAGGTTCAAATGCTGCTCGAAGCCGGGCGCGCCGGCGACGATCTTCCGGTCGGCCTCGTCTTTTGAATCCAGCACGCGCAGCGGATTGCGTTCCAGCCGCCCGCGGCTGTCCTCGCTAAGCTTGTCGCGATGGGCGCCGAGGTACTCGACCAGCACCTTGCGATAGGCGGCGCGGCTGGTGCCGTCGCCCAGCGTGTTAAGCTCGAGCACGCAGCTTTCGCTCAAGCCCAGGGCCACTAATATATCCCAGCCCAGCGCGATGATCTCGATATCGCCCTGCGGTTGCGCCACGCCTAGAAGCTCGACGTCGATCTGATGGAACTGGCGCAGCCGGCCCTTCTGCGGGCGCTCGTAGCGGAACATCGGCCCGTGGCAGAAGAATTTCAGCGGCAAATGCTGCTGCAGCCCGCCCGAGATGAAGGCGCGCGCGATGCCCGCGGTGTACTCGGGCCTGAGCGTGATGTTGTCGCCGCCCCGGTCGGTGAAGCTGTACATCTCCTTGGTGACGATGTCCGACGTGTCGCCCAGCGTGCGCTGGAACACTTCCGAGAACTCGAAGATCGGCGTGGCGATCTCGCCATAGCCATAGCGTTCGGCCACGGCGCGCGCCGTGTCGATCACCTTGCGGTGCCGGCGGATATCGTTGGGAAACAGGTCATGCGTGCCGCGCACCGGCTGAAGACCGGACATGGCTGGCCTCCGGTCCGGTTAGTGCTGGCCGGCGCCAGCGATAAGCTTGTCGGCGTCGAGGGAGATGTTGCGACGCACCGCGCCCGAGGGGCCGAGCGGCGGCAGGGCTTGGCCGTCGACCGTGATTTCCAGGCCCCCGGCATTGCCGGTGTCGAAGCGCAGGCCCGCGCGCTCGGCCGGGACGGCATAGCTGTCGCCCGCGCGCAAGACCTGGGCGAACACCGACGGGCCGCGTCCGTCGCCGATCTGCAGCCAGCTATCGGCGATCGCGCGAATCACCACGCGCGATGATTTCGCCAGCTTGGGCTGCGCATCGATGGTGGCCGCGCTGGCCGAGCTGGCGCTGGTCACGGTCGGACGGGGCAGGGGCTCCGCCGCCGGCGCGCGCGCGAGCTGAGGCACCGGTTCGGGCGGCTTGACGTTGGGGCGCAGCGGCTCGGGCGCCGGGGTGGCGTCGGCGGTTTCTTCGTCGCTCTGCGCGGCCAGGCTGCGGATCTTCGCGGCCGCGACCGGGTCGACCGACGGCGCCTGCACCGGCGCGGGCGTGGGGTTTTGCGCGATCGCGGGGGCTGCCGGTGCGGCGGGAGCCGCGCCGTGCTGTACCGCGGCGATGGAGGTGTCGATGCCGCCGGTGGCTTGCGGGGCGGCGGCGATCGCCGGCCGCGCCGGGGTTTCCAGCGCGGCGCTGTCGGCCATGCGGTTATGGGTGCTGAAATAATACCAGCCGCCATAAGCGCCGGCCGCCAGCAGCAGCGAGGCCATCACCAGCGCGCCGCCGGGCACGCGGCTTTCGGAGCGCGGCTCGGGGACCACCAGCGCGGGCCGCCGTTCACCCATGCCGGCCTCGTCCTTGAAGCGCCGGACCAGCTTTTCGCCGTCCAGGCCCAGATGGATGGCATAGGCGCGCACGAAGCCCACGGCATAGGCCTGGGCAGGCAGTTCCTCGAACCGCCCATCCTCGATGGCGTTGAGATAGGTTTCGCGGATCCGAAGGTGGTTAGCGGCGACGCGGAGGTCTTCTTTCTGCGCCTCGCGGGCGGCCCGCAACACGATGCCGACATGCCGGGGCTGCACGGGTAAAGCTGCGTCGGCGGCGGTCCTGGTTTCGGCCCGCCGGTCCGGAGAGTCGTTCGCGCCCTTACCCATCCGTATCACGTTGATTTATCTGTCCCGTTGCCGCGGCTCAGCCCCTAGGCCGCCTGCTAACGCGTTGATTCACTTGGCGCCTGACTGCACCATGTCTTGAAATGTTTACCGGAATGCTTGGGCCGGGGCAACGGGAAACAGTGTCGATTGGGGAGACAACGCCACGTTCTGCACTTCGCTTTGCTGGTGGCAGCGAATTTTTCTGTCGCCCCTCCCCCTTCACCCCTCCCGCAAGGGGAGGGGAGACTCAAAATCAGTCAAACCGGCACATTAAATCAGTCAAACCAGCACATTGTAGTCGCGGGCGAAAGTTCGCATCGCTTCGCGCACGCTGTGCGACGGCAACTGGCGCAAGCCGCGCACGAATTCGCCGAGCCGCCCGGTATCCAGGCTCCGCACCATGGCCTTGACGGGCCCCACGGAAGGCGGGGCCATCGACAGGATGCGGAAACCCAGGCCGATCAACGCCATCGCCTCCAGCGGATTGCCCGCCATCTCGCCGCACAGCGCCAAGGGCTTGCCCGCTCCGGCGGCCGATTCGGCCAGCTGCCCCAGAAAGGTCAAAACCGGGGGCGACAGCACGTCGTAGCGCTCGGCCATGCGCGGGCTGCCGCGGTCGGCTGCGAACAGGAATTGGATCAGATCGTTGCTGCCGACCGACACGAAATCGGCCACGCCGAACAGGGCCGGAAGCTGGAACGCCAGGGCCGGCACTTCCAGCATCGCCCCCGCGGCAACCGAGCGCGGCAGGCCCTTTTTGCGCGCGCGCTCGATCTCCAGCTCGAAAATGCGCCTGGCCTCGGCGAACTCGGCCACCTCGGCCACCAGCGGGAACATCACGCGCAGATCGCGCCCCTTGGCGGCGCGCACCAGGGCGCGCAATTGCTGGCGCAGCATGAACGGCCGGTCGAGCGCGATGCGGATCGCGCGCCAGCCCATCGCCGGGTTGTCCTCGTGCTCGGACGTGAAATAGGGCAGCACCTTGTCGCCGCCGACATCGAGTGTGCGAAAGGTGACCGGCCGGTCGCCGGCGCGCTCCAGCACCTGGCGGTAGAGCGCTTCCTGCGCGGCCACGTCGGGAAACGCCGAGCGGATCATGAACGGGATTTCGGTGCGGTACAGGCCCACGCCCTCGGCGTTGCCGTCGTCCAGATGCGCCAGGTCCAGCAGCAGCCCGGCGTTGATGTTGAGCGAGATCGCCACGCCGTCCTTGGTGATCGAGGGCAGATCCTTCAGTTTGGCGTAGGAAGCGCGGCGCTCGGCGCGTTGGCTAACCGCATTGGCGTAGGTCTGCTTGGCCTCTTCGGCCGGGCGCAGCATCACCACCGCCATGTCGCCGTCGATGATCATGGGATCGAGCGGGTCGACGCGCGAGAACACGTCCTTGACGCGGCCGACCACCGGAATGTCCAGTGCGCGGGCGACGATCGAGACATGCGCGGTGGGCGAGCCTTCCTCCAGCACTACGGCGCGCAGGCGCTTGCGGTCGTAATCCAAAAGCTCGGCCGGGCCCATGCTGTGCGCCACCAGCACCGCGTCCTCGGGCAGCTCGGCGGGCGGCGTCGCCGTTCCGCCGCCGGCCAGGTGCTGCAGCAGCCGGTTGTTCAGGTCCTCCAGGTCGTTCAACCGCTCGCGCAGGTAATCGTCCTCGACCTGGTGCATGCGTACGCGCGTGTCGTTCTGCACCTTCTGCACCGCGGCCTCGGCGGTTAGGCCCGAACGGATCGCCTCGCGGATGCGGCCGAGCCAGCCGCGGTCCTCCGCGAACATGCGATAGGCTTCGAGCACGTCGCGATGCTCGCCCGCGCCCGACAGGTCGGCAGCCGACATCATCGTGTCCAGCGCGTCGTGCAGGCCCTGCACCGCGTCGCGCAAGCGCTTCAATTCGGTCTCGGGGTCCTCGGCGACCACGCGCTTGATGGCGATCGAGGGCTGGTGCAGCACCGCGCGGCCCAACGCGATGCCGCCGCAAATCTTCACGCCCGTCAAGCGCAGCGGCAGCGCGGGCCCGGCGCCGCCGGCCGGGGTCGAGCGCGACAGCAGCTCGTTCGACGCCACCAGCTCGGCCAGCACCATGGCGATGGTCTCGAGCGCCTCGACCTCTTCCTCGGTGTATTGGCGCTGGGTGCGGTTCTGCACGACGAGCACGCCCTGCACGCGGCCCTCGCGCAGGATCGGTACGCCCATCAGCGAGTGGAAAATCTCTTCGCCGGTTTCCGGGCGATAGGCGAAATTGGGATGCGCCTGCGCGTCGGCCAGCGCCAAAGGCCGGGCCTCGGCGGCGATGTCGCCGACCAGGCCCTCGCCGATGCGAAGCGTGGTGCGGTGGACGGCCTCGGGCCGCAAGCCCTCGGTGGCGCAGAGCTCGAGGATATCGCCGGCGCGCCTTACATAGGCCGAGCACACCTCGGCCACCATTTCGGCGGCGATGATCTTGACCACGCGGTCCAGCCGCTCCTGCGCCGCGCCGGCGCCGGCCATGATGTCGCGCAGCCGCCGCAGCAATTGCCGCGAGACGCCGCTCCATCCCGGCGCCTGGGCCATCAGGCACTGACCGTGGCGGATGTCGCGGCGCGCCGCGCCAGCGCCTCGACCGCCTGGTCCACCAGCTCTTGGATGATATCCTTGGTGCTTTGCTCGCGCGTGACCATGCCGACGCTCTGGCCGGCCATTATCGAGCCTTCCTCCACGTCGCCGTCGATCACCGCGCGGCGCAGCGCGCCGGCCCAGAAATGCTCGATCTTGAGCTGGGCTTCCTTCATGTCCAGCTCGCCGCGATCGACCTCGGCGATGGTCTTGCGCTGCATGTCGGCGAAATGCTTGGTCGCGTGGTTGGCCAGCGCCCGGACCGGGATCACCGGGAAGCGCGGATCGACCTGAATCGAGGTCACCGCGTCGCGCGCCGCCGCGCGGATGAAGGCCTGCTTGAACTTGGGATGCGCGATCGATTCGGTGGCGCACACGAAGCGCGTGCCGAGCTGGCAGCCCGAAGCGCCCATGTCGAGGAACGACAGAACAGCCTCGCCGCGGCCGATGCCGCCGGCGACGAACACCGGCACCTCGCGCACGGCGGGCAGGATTTCCTGCGCCAGCACGCTGGTTGAAACCGGCCCGACATGGCCGCCGGCCTCGTGGCCCTCGACCACCAGCGCATCGGCGCCAGATTTCAGAAGCTTGCGCGCGATCACCAGGGCGGGCGCGAAGCACACGCACTTGGCGCCGCCGTCCTTGATGCGCTTTACCGCCTCGCGCGTCGGTACGCCGCCCGCCAGCACGACATGGCTGACCTTGTTGCGAAGGCATGCGTCGATCAGCTCCAATAGCTGCGGGTGCATGGTGATCAGGTTCACGCCGAACGGCTTTTCGGTCAGCGCCTGCGTGCCCATGATCTCGTCGGCAAGCTGCTTCGGATTCATCGAGCCCGAGGCGATCACGCCGAACCCGCCGGCGTTGGAAATCGCGGCGACCAGGTAGCGCTCGCTGACCCAGGTCATGGCGCCGCCCATGATGGCGACCTCCACGCCCAAGAACTCGCGGCCGCGCCGCCACAGCCGGTCGAGCTGCGCGCGTGCGGATGAGCGGTTCATTTCGTTTATGCCGCGTCCAGGTCGTAGGCGGTGTGCAGCGCGCGCAACGCCAACTCGGTGTATTCGTCGGCGATCAGCACGCTGACCTTGATCTCCGAGGTCGAGATCACCTGGATGTTGATGCCTTTCTCGGCCAGCGTCTTGAACATGAGCTGCGCCACGCCCGCGTGGCTGCGCATGCCGACGCCGATCACCGACACCTTCACCACGTTGGGATCGGGCTTCAGCGCCTTGAAGCCCAGCTTCGCCTGCACGTCTCTCAGCGCGGCCGTGGCGCGGTCGAGGTCCGCCTTGGCGACGGTGAAGGTGATGTCGGTGTGTCCGTCGGCCGAGACGTTCTGCACGATCATGTCGACGTTGATCGCCGATTGGGCCAGCGGCCCGAAGATCGCGGCGGCCACGCCGGGGCGGTCCGGTACGCCGACGATGGTGATCTTCGCCTCGTCCCGGTTATAGGCGATGCCGCTGACGGTTTCCTTTTCCACGATTTCATCCTCATCCACGACCAGGGTGCCCGGCTTGTCCACGAAACTGGACAGCACTTGCGTGCGCACCCGATATTTCATGGCCAGCTCGACCGATCGGGTCTGCAGCACCTTGGCGCCCAGCGACGCCATCTCCAGCATCTCTTCATAGGTGATCTTAGCGAGCTTGCGCGCCTTAGCAACGATGCGCGGGTCGCAGGTATAGACCCCGTCCACGTCGGTGAAGATGTCGCAGCGCTCGGCGTTGAGGGCCGCCGCCAGCGCCACCGCCGAGGTGTCGGACCCGCCGCGGCCCAGCGTGGTGACGCGGTTGTCGGGCCCCAGGCCCTGGAAGCCCGCGACCACCGCCACCTGTTTTTGCGCGAAGCGCTCGATCAGGATTTTAGTGTCGATGTCCTGGATGCGCGCCTTGCCGTGCACGCTGTCGGTCTTCACCGGGATCTGCCAGCCCATCCAGGACCGCGCGTTGACGCCCAGGTTCTGCAGCGCCAGCGCCAAAAGCCCGGCGGTCACCTGCTCGCCCGAGGACACGACGGTATCGTATTCGCGCGCGTCGTGCAGCCGGCAGGAATCGGTCACCCAGCCCACGAGCTGGTTGGTGACCCCGGCCATGGCCGAGACCACCACGGCGACCTCGTGGCCCGCGTCCGCCTCGCGCTTCACGCGCAGCGCGACCTGGCGGATGCGCACCATGTCGGCGACCGAGCTACCGCCGAATTTGAGCACCAGCCGAGCCATCGTCGATTGCCCCTAACCCCTGGTGGAAAGGCGGTTTTTCACCCGCCGCGCGCGCGTATCAATACTCTGGGAGAGGGAAGGGAGGCAAGCGTTTGGGAGAGGAAATCCAACCCAATTTGCCCTCGTCCTTCGACAGGCTCAGGATGAGGGCATAATCATCGTCCTCATGCTGAGCTTGTCGAAGCATGAGGACGAAGAGGACCGACATGCCCGCCCTGAACAAAACCGCCCGCAAACCTCTTGATCGCACGATCGACGCGGCCGAGGTCGCGCGCTTCGCGGCGATGGCCGATGAATGGTGGGACGCGGACGGGAAATTCGCGCCGCTGCACCGCTTCAATCCCGTCCGCCTGCAATTCATCCGCGACCGGCTTTGCGCGAAATTCGGACGTGCGCCCTTGGGCGACAAGCCGCTCAAAGGTCTTCGGGTGCTCGATGTGGGATCGGGCGGCGGGCTGATCGGCGAGCCTTTGGCGCGCATGGGCGCATCGGTCACGGGCATCGACGCCAGCGAGAAGAACGTTAGGGTCGCGGCCGCGCATGCCAAAGGGCAGGGGCTTGCGATCGACTACCGCTTCGCCGCGGCGGGCGATCTGGTCGCCGCCCGAGAAAAATTCGACGCGGTGCTGTCGCTCGAAGTGGTCGAGCATGTCGCCGATCGCGCTGCGTTCGTGAAGGATTGCGCGGCCCTGGTGAAGCCCGGCGGATTATTGATTCTCGCCACGCTCAACCGCACCGCCAAGTCGTTTTTGCTGGGCATCGTGGCGGCGGAATACGTGCTGCGCTGGCTGCCGCCCGGCACGCATGACTGGAAGCGCTTCGTTAGGCCGTCCGAGCTCGCGGGCGATCTGCGCGCGGCCGGCATGCGCGTGACCGAACTCACGGGTGTCAGTTACAGCCTGCTGACCGACAAGTTCTCGTTGAGCAGCGATATCGACGTGAACTACCTGGCCGTGGCGGAGCATCAGTAGGACCCAAACGCCGTTCACTCCCAGATCGTCAAGCCCGGCCATGACGACCTCAGGGTGTTCGAGACAGGCGCGGTTTAAACCACGTCCGTGGGTATCGGCCCCTGGCGGCGGCCGTTGATGAGCTGCTCGACGTATTTGTCGCCGGATTTCTCGACCGTCGTGGCCGGCCCGGTCCAGATGATCTTGCCGTCGTACAGCATCGCCACGCGATGCCCGATATTGTGGATCACCGTCAGGTCCTGGGTGATCGACAGGGCCGTTGCGCCGGCGTCCTTGATGATCTTCTGGATCAGCTTGCTGATCGCCGCCGTGACGATCGGGTCGAGGCCCGCCGTGGGGTCGTCCAGCACCACGATCTCGGGGCTGGCGGCGATGGCGCGGGCGAAGGCCGCGCGTTTCTGCATGCCGCCGGAAAGCTCGGCCGGGAACAGATCGCCGACCGCCCCGTCCATGCCCACGTCGCGCAGGCGGTCGACCGCCAGCTTCTTGGCCTTGTCGGCCTTCCAGCCGCGTGCCGACATCAGCGCGAACGACACGTTCTGCCAGACCAGCAGGCTGTCGAACAGCGCACCGTTCTGGAACAGCGCGCCGAACTTGGCGTAGGCGGCGTCGCGCTCGCGCCGCGGCATTTGCGCCACGTTCTTGCCGTCGATCTCGACGGTTCCCTCGTCCGGCTGGATCAGGCCCAGGATGCATTTCCCCAGCACCGATTTGCCCGAACCCGAGCGGCCGACCAGGACCACCGATTCGCCGGGCATCACGTCCAGGTCCACGCCGTTCAGCACCCAGTTTTCGCCAAACGACTTTTTCAGGCCGCGAACGCGGATTTTCGGAACGGTTCCGGCGACCGGCGCGGTGCGCTTTGCCGTGGCGGTGTTCATGCTAACCGACATGTTTGCGGAAGAACTCCAGCGTGCGCGCGCGCGCGGTTTTCGCGGCGGCGGGGTCGTGCTGCTTGCGGTCCTCGCAGTTGAAGCCGTGATCGGCGGGATAGACGAACACCGGCACCTGGGGCTGCGCCTGCTTGAACTTCTCGACGTCGCTCAAGGGGATCGACGCGTCCTTTTCGCCGAAATGCAGCATCACCGGGCATTTCGCCTTCTCGCCCGCGAACTGCGCCACCATGCCGCCGTAATAGCCGACCGCGGCGGCGCAAGATAGCTGCGTGGCGGCGCGCCAGGCAACCGATCCGCCCCAGCAATAGCCGACCACGCCCACCTTGCCGAGTTTTTTCGCTTCCGCGATGGCCGCCGCCATGTCGGCCAGGGTCTGATCCCAGGTGATCTTGCCGCGTATGTCTCTTCCTTTGGCTATATCATCCGGCCCGTAGCCGATATCCACCCCGCGCTCCGCGCGGTCGAACAAGGCCGGGCAGATCGCCACGTACCCGTCGGCCGCGAAGCCGTCGGTCGCGCGCCGCATATGCCGGTTGACCCCGAAAATCTCCTGAATCACCACGATGCCGCCCCGGGGCTTGCCCGCCGGGTCGGCGCGATAGGCGGCGAATTTATGCCCGTCGGCGGCGCTAAGCTCAATGCTCGTGCCCATGCTTCCCCCAAGCGTCCGGAGCACAGGTTTAGCCTTGCTTGATGCCCTTGGCAAAGGGGCTTTGCGGCCCCACACTGGCGCGATGGACGGCCCGAAGGACCAATCCGACACGCTCGACCGCATGCTGGCGGCGGCCGCGGCCGCGCGCGCGAACGCGCATGCGCCCTATTCCAACTTCAAGGTCGGAGCCTGCCTGCGCGGCGACAGCGGGCGGCTGTTCGCGGGCTGCAACGTCGAGAACGCGGCCTATCCGATGGGCCAATGCGCCGAGGCCACGGCGCTGGGCGCGCTCGTCGCCGCCGGCGACAAGCGGGTGCTGGAATGCGCCGTGGTGGCCGAGGGCGGCCGACTCACCACGCCCTGCGGCGGCTGCCGCCAGCGCCTCAGCGAATTCGCCGGCCCCGAGATCAAGGTGCATATCTGCGACCCGGAAGGGCCGCGCTGGTCGGTCACGCTGGGCGAGCTGCTGCCGCATTCCTTCGGCCGCGAGCATCTGGAACGCTAGGCGCGATGCTGCTGCCGCAGGAGATTATCCGCAAGAAGCGCGACGGCGGTGCGTTGTCGGACGATGAGATCGGCTTCATCGTGCGCGGCATCGTCGACGGCTCGGTCGCCAAGGCGCAGATCGGCGCCTTCGCCATGGCGGCGTTCTTTCGCGGCCTGTCGATGGCCGAGCGCGTGGCGCTGACCATGGCGATGGCCCGCTCGGGCCGCGTGCTGGATTGGAAGAGGCAAAAGCTGCCCGGGCCGATCCTCGACAAGCATTCCTCGGGCGGCGTGGGCGACAAGGTCAGCCTCATTCTCGCGCCGATCGTCGCGGCCTGCGGCGGCTATGTGCCGATGATCTCGGGGCGCGGCCTGGGGCATACCGGCGGCACGCTCGACAAGCTCGACAGCATTCCCGGCTATACCTCGCGGCCCGACATTGCGCTGCTGCAGCGCGCGGTGCGCGCCGCGGGCTGCGCCATCGTCGGCCAGACCGACGACCTGGCCCCGGCCGACCGCAAGCTCTACGCGATCCGCGACGTGACCGCGACGGTGGAATCGATTCCCCTCATCACCGCCTCGATCCTGGCGAAGAAAATCGCGGCCGGGCTGGACGGCCTCGTCATGGACGTGAAGTTCGGCTCGGGCGCGTTCATGCAGCAGTTCGAGGCGGCCGAGGCTTTGGCGCAAAGCATCGTTGCGGTCGCGCGCCAGGCCGGCCTGCCGGCCAACGCGCTGATGACCGACATGAATCAGGTGCTGGGTCGCACCGCCGGCCACACGCTGGAAGTGGCCGAGTCGATCGAGATTCTACGCAGCGGCAAGGGCGAGGAGCGCCTGATGACCGTGACGCGGCGCCTCGCGGCCGAGATGCTGGTGCTGGGCAGGCTTGCGAAGGACCTGGGCGCGGCCAAGGCGATGGTCAAAAAGGTGTTGAAATCGGGCGCGGCGGCCGAACGCTTCCAGAAGATGGTCGCAGCCCTGGGCGGACCAAAGGACATCGTCGAGAATTGCGGCAAGCATCTGGCCAAAGCCAAGATCGCGCGCGCCGTGCCGCCGGCGGCGCCCGGCTTCGTTGAGGCGATCGACGCGCGCGCGGTGGGCCTCGTGGTGCTGTCGCTGGGCGGCGGACGGCGGCGCGCCGACGACCATATCGACCACGCCGTGGGCTTAAGCGACGTGGCGGGGATCGGCGAGCGCGTCGGCAAGGACCGGCCGCTCGCGGTGGTCCACGCGCGCAACGAGCACGACGCGCGCATGGCCGTGGCCGATCTGCAAACCGCGATCCGCGTCGGCGAAGACCCGCCACCGCCCTCGCCGGTCGTCCGGGCGCGGATTTCGGGATAAACTCGCCCCATGCCCCGCGCGTTCATCCTGGTGATGGATTCCTTCGGCGTCGGCTCGGCGCCGGACGCAGCGCAGTTCGGCGACGCGGGCGCCGACACGCATGGCCATATCCGCGCGGCCTGCGCCGTGGGCCGGGCGGATAAACCGGGCCTGCGCCGGGGGCCGCTCGTCGTGCCGGTGCTCGATCGCATGGGGCTTGCCGCCGCCGCCGCGCTTGCGACCACGGGCAAGCCGGGCAGCGCGCCCAAGGGCTGCTTCGGCGTCGCCGCCGAGCAAAGCAAGGGCAAGGACACGCCCAGCGGCCATTGGGAAATGGCCGGCGTGCCTGTCATGGACGACTGGGGCTATTTTCCGCGCACCGAGCCGTGTTTTCCGAAAGAGCTGACCGACGCGCTGATCGAACGCGCGGGTTTGCCGGGGTTGCTAGGCAACCGCCACGCCTCGGGCACCGAGATCGTCGAGGAGCTGGGCCAAGAGCACATCAAGTCAGGCAAGCCCATCGTCTATACCTCGGCCGACAGCGTGTTCCAGATCGCCGCGCATGAGCAGCATTTCGGCCTGGAGCGGCTCTATCGCGTTTGCCAGATCGCGCGGCATCTGGTCGATCGCTGGAAAATCGGCCGCGTCATCGCGCGACCGTTCGTGGGGGAGAAGCCCGGCCAAGGGGAGAATGGGTTCAAGCGCACGGGCAACCGGCACGACTACGCCACGCCGCCGCCCGCGCCCACGCTGCTGGATCGCTTGAAAAAGCAGGGCAGGCAGGTGGTGTCGATCGGCAAGGTGTCGGATATTTTCGCGGCCCAGGGCATCACCAAGCAGGTCAAGGCCGACGGCAACATGGCGCTGATGGACGCGACCTTGGCCGAGGCGGCGTCCGCGCCCGACGGCGCGCTGGTGTTCGCCAACTTCGTCGATTTCGACACGCTCTTCGGTCATCGACGCGATGTCGCGGGCTATGCCGCGGCGCTCGAGGCGTTCGACCGGCGCCTGCCCGCGCTCGAACGCGCCTTCAAGCCGGGCGATCTCGCGGTGATCTCCGCCGATCACGGCTGCGACCCCACCTGGATGGGCACCGACCACACGCGCGAATACGTGCCGATCCTCGCCTTCGGGCCGGCGATGAAGCCGGGCTGCATCGGCCGGCGCGAAACTTTCGCGGATATCGGGCAGACCCTCGCGCGGCATTT
>JAHFPH010000179.1 GCA_023266845.1 Rhodospirillaceae bacterium | reverse complement strand
GGTGGAATGCGGCAAGGCGATCGGCGTCACGGTGATCGCCACCGCGGGCAGCGACGGCAAGCTGGCGCTGGCCAGGGCGCATGGCGCGGATCACGGCGTCAACTACGCGACGGAAGACCTGCGCGAGCGCATCAAGGCCCTCACGGGCGGCGAGGGGGCCGACGCGGTGTTCGACCCGGTGGGCGGCGACGCGTTCGACGCCTCGCTGCGCTCGACGCGCTGGGGCGGGCGCATCGCCGTGATCGGCTTCGCCTCGGGCCGCGTGCCGCAGATCCCCGCCAATATCCTGCTGGTGAAGAACCTGACCGTGCACGGCGTGTATTGGGGTTCGCATCGCAGCCGCGCGCCGGCGTTGCTGGGCGACCAGTTCGCCGAGCTGTTCCGCTGGTTCGAGCGGGGCAAGCTCAAGCCGCATGTCTCGCATCGCGTGCCCTTGGCCGAGGCGGCGCGGGCGCTGGAGCTGCTGACCTCGCGTAAGGCCCAGGGCAAGGTGGTCGTCGTCACATGACCGACCGCGTGCGCGGCCAGTACGAGGCCTATCCCTACCCGGAGCGCGATCCGGCCGACGAGAAGAAACGCCTGATCGTGGGTTCGCCCAGCGATCTGCGCGAGATCGATCATTATCTCTTTGCCGGTCGGCGGGATTGGAAGAGGCCATTCAGGGCGCTGATCGCGGGCGGCGGCACGGGCGACGCGCTGGTCATGCTGGCGCAGCAGCTCGCGGATCGCGGCACGCCGGCCGAGCTGCACTACCTGGATCTGTCCGAAGCCTCCGCCCGCATCGCCCGGGCGCGCATCGAAACACGCGGCTTGCAGAAACGCGTGACGTTCCATCGCGGCTCGCTGCTCGACGCTGGAAAACTCGCGCCCGGCCCCTGGGACTACATCGATTGCTGCGGGGTGCTGCATCACCTCGACGATCCGGCGGCGGGGTTGAAGGCGCTGGCTGCGCTGTTGAAGCCGCACGGCGGCATGGGGCTGATGGTCTATGGCGAGCTGGGCCGCGTCGGCGTTTACGACGCGCAGGCGATGCTCAAGGATTTATGCGCCGGCGCGCCGGACCCGGAACGGCTGGCGACGGCGCGCGCGCTGCTGGGCGATCTGCCCGCGACCAACCGCCTCAGGCGCAATCCGCTGGTGGTCGATCATCTGAAGGGCGGCGACGCGGGGCTTTACGACCTGCTGCTGCACAGCCGGGACCGCGCCTATCGCGTGGGCGAATTCGCCCAGCTGATCGACGGCGCGGGTCTAGGCATCGCTTCGTTCATCGAGTCGGCGCGCTACGATCCTGCCACGTATCTCGGCGACGCGGCGCTGCTGGAGAAGCTCAAGCCGCTATCGGCGCTGCAACGCGCCGCTTTCGCCGAGCTTCTGGCGGGCAATATGAAAACCCATGTCTGCTACGCCGCGCCCAAGGCGCGCGCCGCCGTTTGCGTCGCGCGGCCCGACGATCCGAAGGCGATCCCTTATGGGCGCGATGTCGATTTCCCGGCCCTGGCGCGCGGCCTCGCCAACGCCGCGCCCAGCGCGACGTTCGACGGCCTGACGATCAAGCTGAAACTGCCGGCCTCGGCGCCCGCCATCCTGACGCTGATCGACGGCAAGCGCAGCCTCGGCGAAGTTCACGTCCAGCTCGAACCGGCAATGGATTGGGGAAAGTTTTTTGCCGAGTTCCGGCAGGTTTATGCCGCGTTCAACGGCATCAACCGGATGCTGCTGCGTCACACGGGATGAAGAAACGCGATCATGTCGAGCGAGGGCGGGTCCTGCCGCGTCTGGCTCAGCAGCGCGTGGATCTGCCCGCGGTGATGCGTCTGGTGATTGAAGGCGTTGGCCAGGATCAGCGATAGAAGCGTGCGGCGTTTCTCGCCTTCCATCGTCGTATAGCGCAAATCCTCGTCCAGGCGCCTGGGCGCGATGCCGTCGACCAGCGCGATGATTTTCGCGTCTTCGTCCTCGCGCGCACATCGCAACTCGCTGCGATTGTCGTAGAGAATCTGATCAAGGCTTTCGACCGGGTAGGGGCTTTCGGCGACCCGCCCGAACCACAGGCGGTCGACCAGCAGCAGATGGTTCAGCGTGCGGTGGATCGAGCCGAAAAACGCGCGCCGGTCCTCGCGATAGGCCGCCTCGGGCAACAGCGCGCAGGCGTCGTAGAGCCGCCGGTTGGCCCAGGCGTTGTAGCGCGCGAACGTGGCGAACTGGCTTTGCATCGACGCCTCCCTCTATTGCGCCTCGCGCGCCAGCGGCGACAATTCGCGGTCGGCGGCGGCTATCTCGCTCGCGATTTTTTGCCCGGCGGGGCGCGCGCCCACCCGCGCATACCAAGCTGCGAGCGCGGGATAAGCGTCGATCCTCGGCCCCCGCAGTCGTAGCGCCCACAGCACCATCATGAACATGGCGATGTCGGCCACGCTGAACGCGCCGAAAAAATAGTCGCGGTTCTCGAGCTGCCGATCGAGCTTGGCGTAGCGCTCTAGGATCACCGCTTCGCCGCGCCGGCCTTCGGCCACGCGGGCGTCCTGGCGCGCCGGATCGGGGTCCGCCGGCGCGTTGCGGTACATCAGGCTGCGGATCGGCGGCAGGAAAATCTCGTCGGCCGTCAGCTCAACCAGCCGGCAGCGCGCCTTGTCCTTGGCGTCGCGCGGGTACAAGGCCGGCGCGGGATAGGCGTCCTCCAGATATTCGAAGATCAGCGTGGAATCGAACAGGGTCAGCTCGCCGTCCTCGAGCACCGGCACTTGGCCCTTGGGATTGGCCGCCAGCACCGCCTCGTGCTTCGGCGCGTAGCCTTTTTCCTGCGTGAACGGCACCATCACCCGCTCGAACGGCAGCGATTTTTCGTACAGCGCGAACTCGACCTTGCGTGCGAACAGGCTCAGCGGCCCGGAATACAGTTTCATCGCGTCACCTCGGCGTCGAAAAACAAGGGGCGGCCGAACGGGCCGCCCCAGGGGATACTACGTCTGAAATTCGCTCGGCGGGTTACGGCCGCCAGAACGGTTTCTCGGCCTCGCCGATCGCGGTGGCGCGGTCCAAGCCCATATCGGCCAGCATCCGGTCGTCCAGCTCGGCAAGCCGGCGCCGGTCGACGGTGCGTTCGTGCCATGCCAACAGCGTATCCAGCGCGCGCGTTACCGCCCCGGCGGCGGGGGCGGCGGGCAGGTGGCGGAGATACGTGGTGAAGCTGGTCATGGTGGAAATCCTTTCTTTTGTTTACAGGCGCTTATGCGATCCAGCGCCTTGCTAAGTGTTTGTCGGTACATAATAGATAGGGAAACCCCGGCTTGCCTGCAAACGATGGTTTCTCATACAATCGATTAGAAAAACTAATCCGAAACACCTACGGGCTGGACCTGACATGACCAAATTCTTGCCGCCGCTGAACGCGCTGCGCGCTTTCGACGCGGCCGCGCGGCATCTGAGCTTCACGAGGGCGGCGAACGAGCTGAACGTGACGCAAGCCGCGGTCAGCCACCAGATCAAGGCGTTGGAAGAGCGCCTGGGCATCCCGCTGTTCAAGCGCATGAACCGCGCGCTGCTGTTGACCGATGCGGGCCAGGCCTATCTGCCCGCGGTGCGCGAGGCGTTCGACGGCTTGGCGCGCGCGACCGACCGGCTGATGCGCCGCGACCGCGGCGGCGCGCTGACGGTCAGCGTGCTGCCGTCCTTCGCCGCCAAATGGCTGGTGCCGCGCCTCGGCCGCTTCCGCGCGCGGCATCCCGAGATCGACGTGCGCATGTCCACCGACCACCACATGGTCGATTTCGCGCGCGACGACGTCGACGCGGGCATCCGCTACGGCCAGGGCGAATACGCGGGCCTCGATTCGGTGCGGATTCTGACCGAGGATGTTTTCCCGGTCTGCAGCCCCGCGCTGCTCAAGGGCAAGCATCCGCTGCTTCACCCCAGCGATCTTCGCCACCACACGCTGCTGCACGACGATTTCCGCGTGGACTGGCGCATCTGGCTGCTGTCGGCGGGGGTGAACGACGTGGATCCCGAGCGCGGGCCGGCCTTCACCGATTCCAGCATGGTGGTGCAGGCCGCGGTCGAGGGCCAGGGCGTGGCCCTGGCGCGCAGCGTGCTGGCCGATGCCGATTTGCGCGCGGGCCGGCTGGTGAAGCCGTTCGACGTGTCGGTGCCGGCGCGCTGGGCGTACTACTTCGTGTGTCCGCTGGCGACGCGCGACGGCCCCAAGATCAAGGCGTTCCGCGAGTGGCTGTTGAGCGAGGCGGAAAAAACGGCGGGGGCGGCGCCGTATTAGGGCGCGGACTCATAAACGCGCAGCCAAAGGCGGATCGAAGCAAGCTTGATAAAGGCGAGATAATTGGCTGCGAGCTTGTCACAGCGGGTGGCGAGATGTCCGCGCCGGTCGTCCGCA
>JAHFPH010000074.1 GCA_023266845.1 Rhodospirillaceae bacterium | reverse complement strand
GACGCTGGAAGTGCTCGTCGCAGCAGCCGGGGCCGGAGCAGCCGGAGCCGGGGCAGGCGCAGCGGCCGGAGCGGCGAGTTGAGCCGAAGCGGCGGGCGGCGGCGCCACGGGAATCTGCGCGGCATCGGACCCGCCGCCGCTGATGGTCGCGCGCACCGGGTTGCGCCCCGCCGCGCGCGGAGCCACGCCCGGAACGTCCGGCGGCAGTTGGGTGATGCCGGAATTGATCGCCTGCGGCGCGGCGGTCGCCATACGGGCCTCAGCGGCGCCCTTTGGCGACGACGCATCCTTGGTGGCGACGCCGGGCGGCGCCTGCGGCGGCGTGGGCGTCGTGCCGGCGGATTGCGTTTGCGGCTCGCGCGGCACGGCTTGGGCGCTGCCGCCGCGGCCGGAGTCGTACCGGGTCGCCACGCCCATGGGCTGCTGCGCGGGGGCAGAGGACTGCGGCGCAGGCGCCTCGGCCTTGGTCACGGGCGGGCTGTCGTCGCCGAAACCCATGCAGCCGGCCATCGCCAGCCCCAATGCCAGAGCCAGTCCTGTCAACGCCGATCTCGCCGGGCGCCAATCGCGCATCGTTCTTAATTCCAACTGCCTGTTTCCAGCCCAAAGGCTGGGCCTTATGCCGCCCCTGACCGCCCTATATCATAGCCGAAATCCGGGTGGCCTGCGGCAAGACGCCGTCGGCCCGACCCCATGGAGAGGTGCCATGACGCCCGAAGATTCCGCTCCAGGCGCCGCAATGCCGGGCGCCGCCGAGGCCGGCGACCCGATCGCCCTGTTCAACGCCTGGCTGGAAGAGGCGACGAAGGGCGAGCCGAACGACGCCAACGCCATGGCGCTCGCGACCGCGGACGCCACCGGCGCCCCGTCCGTGCGCATGGTACTGCTGAAGGGCGTGGACCCGAACGGGTTCGTTTTCTACACCAACGGCGAAAGCCACAAGGGCGGCGAGCTGATCGCCAATCCGCGGGCCGCGCTGATGTTCCATTGGAAGTCGCTGCGCCGGCAGGTGCGCATTGAAGGCCCGGTCGAGCGGGTGAGCGACGCGGAGGCCGACGAGTATTTCCGCACCCGCCCGCGCGACAGTCGCATCGGCGCCTGGGCGTCGGATCAGTCGCGTCCGATGCGGGGGCGTTTCGATTTGGAAAAGCGCGTGGCGTTGTACGCCGCGAAGTTCGCGGTGGGCGAAGTGCCGCGCCCGCCGCACTGGACCGGGTTCCGCGTCAAGCCCCTGCGCATCGAGTTCTGGCGCGACCGCCCGTTCCGGCTGCACGAGCGCATCGTCTATCACCGCGTCGGCGCGGGCGGCTGGCGCACCGAGCGCTTGTTTCCGTGATTCACGCGCACACGCATACGCACGATCATGCTCCGGCCTCTGTAATGGACGGCGATGCCGCACGGCTGATGCGCCGCGCCACCTATGCCTCGGTCGCCGCGGCCTCGGCGCTGATCGTGGTAAAGACGGTGGTGTGGCTGATGACCGGCTCGGTCAGCGTGCTGTCCAGCCTGCTCGACTCGCTGCTCGACGCCGCGGCCTCGATCGTGAACCTGCTGGCGGTGCGCCAGGCGCTCACGCCCGCCGACCGCGAGCACCGTTTCGGCCACGGCAAGGCCGAACCTTTGGCCGGATTGGCGCAATCGGCGTTCATCGCGGGTTCCGCCCTGCTGTTGATGATCGAGGCGCTGAAGCGCCTGATCCACCCGCAGCCCGTAGAGCACACCCAGCTGGGCGTGGCGGTGATGGCGGTGTCGATCGCGGTCACGCTGGCCCTGGTCGCCTACCAGCGGCACGTGATCCGGCGCACCAACTCGACCGCCATTCGCGCAGACCAGCTGCACTATTCCAGCGACGTGCTGGTGAACGGCGGGGTGATCGTGGCGCTGCTGGCGGCGCAATGGCTGGACGCGCCGGTGCTGGACCCGGTGTTCGGCGCGGCGGTCGGAATCTACATCGTCTACGGCGCCTGGCGCATCGCGCGGCTGTCGCTCGACATGCTGATGGACCGCGAGCTGCCGGACGAGGACCGCCGCCGCATCCGCGACATCTGCCTGAAGCACCCCCAGGTGCGCAAGGTGCACGACCTGCGCACGCGCGTGTCCGGCCCCAGCACCTTCATCCAGATGCATATCGAGCTGGACGGCGGCATGTCGCTGATCAACGCGCATGCGGTGTCGGACGCGGTCGAGGACAAGATCAGGGCGGCTTTCCCGGGGGCCGAGGTGATCATCCACCAGGACCCCGCCGGCATCGCCGAGAATCGCCCGCATTTCGCCTGATCTTTAGGCGCTTGGTTGGCCGCAGCCGGGGCCCCAAATAGGTAGAACCCCAATCGCGCAATCCTTCGGCCCATGTTACCTTTGCGTGGACCGATGCCCATCGGGGAGTAGGGACGATGCCGTACAATTCGATCGTGGCCGTCCTTTCGGGCGGGCCGTCCGATCAAGCCACGTTGAGCTTGGCCTACAACGTGGCCAAAGATTTCGACAGCCATATCGACGCGTTGCACGCCAAGGGCGACCCGCGCGACGCCATTCCGGTGATCGGCGAGGGCATGTCGGGGCCCCTGGTCGAGGAGATTTTGCAGGTGGCCGAGCGCGATTCCACCAACCGCTCGCAGCGCGCGCGCGCGGCGTTCGACGCCTGGCGCAAGCGGCACAACGTGCCGGTGGTCGAAAACCCGCCGCCGCCCAAGTCGGCCTCCTGCGCTTGGCGCGAGGAGCAGGGCAACGAAGAGGACGTGGTCTCGCGCCGCGGCCGTATCGCCGACCTGATCGTGGCCGCCCGGCCGGCCAACGCCAAGGACCTGGCGTCCGAAACGGTGATCGAAACCGTGCTGTTCGACACCGGAAGGCCGGTCCTGCTGGCGCCGCCGGACCTGCCCGCGACGATGGGCGAGCGCGTGTCGATCTTCTGGAACGGCAGCGTGCAGGTGGCGCGCGCCATCGGCTTCGCCATGCCGCTGTTGATGCGCGCGAAAGAGGTGCGGGTGCTGACCGCCGACGAGGCCAAGCACGCCGAAGCCAGCAGCGACGCCGGCCTGGTGCGGCATCTGGGCTGGCGCGGCGTCACGGCGACGATCCACCGCTTCCAGCCCGCGCCGCGCGCCATCGGCGAGGCGCTGTTGGCCGAGGCCTATAAGGGCAGCGCCGACCTGCTGGTGATGGGCGCGTTCACGCAAAGCCGGCTGCGCCAGATCATCCTGGGCGGCGTCACGCGCCGCGTGCTGGCCGAAGCGAAACTGCCGGTGCTGATGGCGCATTAGGGCGCCGGAGCATCGCTTCTTCTTCCAACTCTACCCAGGATATGCGCCGCTTGCGGCGGTGTGGTACGGCCGCGGCAGGGTGAAATCAAACGCTAGGCTGCGCTCACCGTGCCGTGGCCGCTCGGCGGCTGGCACCGATTCGCCGGGAAATGCAGCATGACCGTCGTTCCGATACCGACCTCGCTCTTCATCTCGAAACGCCCGCCATGCAGTTCGACCATCGACTTTGCAAGGGGCAAGCCGAGGCCAGTACCCGTGTGTTTGCGGCTGAGCGCGCTGTCGATCTGCACGAAGGGCTCCATCACTCTCGGCAAATCGGCCGGCGCAATGCCAATTCCCGTATCGGCGACGGAAATCGCCAATTCGCCGGTCGACTCGACCCCGGCCGAAAGCTGTATGGTTCCGCCCGCGGGGGTGAATTTGATGGCATTGGAGATCAGGTTGAAAAGAACCTGCTTGATCATTCGTTCGTCCGCCACCAGCCCCAGGTCGCGCAGGGCCTCCATCGACAGGCTTACATTCGCCTTTGCCGCCCGGTCGCGCATCAATTGAACGCAGTGCTCGATGGCGGTGCTCACGTCGAACAACTCCGGATGAAGCTCGAGACGACCCGCCTCGATCTTCGACAGGTCCAGCATGTCGTTGATGACCCGGAGCAAATGCACGCCGCTTTCGTGGATGTCTTTTGCGTATTCGAGATAGGTGGGCGAGCCCACCGGCCCCAACGCTTCCAACTTCATCATCTCCGAGAAGCCGATCACGGCATTCAAAGGCGTGCGGAGCTCGTGGCTCATGTTGGCGAGGAACTCCGATTTGGCGTGGTTGGCCTTTTCGGCATGTTCCTTGGCTTCGAGAAGCTGGATTTGAGCCTGCGCCAGCTCTGCGTTGGCGCGCTGGATCTGCTTGGCATATTCCAGTATTTCGCGCGCCTTTTTCTCCAGTTCTTCCTCTTTCTGTTTCAGTTCGGAAATGTCGATCCGGACGCCCGCGATGCCGCCGTCCGACGTGCGCCGCTCGACGATCTTGATCCATCGCCCGTCCGCATAGTGGCGGGTCAGCATCGTGTTGCCGTCGCGGTGACGGCGCACCCGGTCCCGGACCCACTTGTCGGGGTCGTCAAGGGCGTCGGGAATGAATCCGCTCTGCACCTGGGCGCGCATCAGGTCTTCGTATCGCGTGCCGGGCACCAGCAGGTGCGCCACCTTGGGGAAAAAGCTCTTGGTCGCGCTGTTGCAAAGGACGATTCGGTCTTCCTCGTCGCACAGCATCAAGCTCGCCGGCATGTTCTCGATCGCTTCGGCGAAGCGCCGATACAGCGTTTCGGCGCGCCGCTCGGCCTCGGCCTTCGCGGCAAGCGCGGCGGCGCGCTGGGCGGTAACGTCGCAGCAATAGAGCACGCGGACGGCTTCGCCGGCAGAGCGCGCCGCCTGGACATTCAGCATCCGTTCTCCGCCACCGGCTGCGATCACACGGATTTCGATCGGCTGGTCGGAGCCGGATTGGAGGAATGCGCCGACCGCTTTTTTATCTGCTGGGTGAACGAACGCGAGCAGGGAGGTGCCGCTCACATCCCGCGGCTTGCGGCCGACGCAGGAGGCGAATTGAGCGTTGGCGGATAAAATGCGTCCGCACGGCTCTACGGCCAGCACCGGCCAGGGACAGCCAGCCGCCAGGTGATCTAGCCGAGTTGCATCCAGCTTCGCCACGACACCTCGCTTGAATACAGCCTGAATACACTTGTGCAATTTTTACTGAACTTCGGTTAACGGACCGTTAATCATCCACCTGTCTGGGCGCCGAAACATCGCCTCTTTTCCAAGCAACCCGGGGATAGGCACCCCTTGCGGCGGCGGGTTTTTCGTCAGGTCCACCGGGGCCTGCGGCGCGGCGGCGCAAAATCGATTTCGGGGTGTTTTGCCCCGCAAATCGCGCAGCGAATGAGCTTGAGGAACGCCGGCAGTGGAAGCTCGGCGCCGTACTGCCGGACAAGGCCTTCGGGTTCCATCGGCGCGGTGCGGTTGCAGCGCTCGCAATTCAGCCACAACAAGCGTCTGTCGCGCGCAAGATCGCCAAGGGTTGCGATTTTGGGGCGCTTCGGCATTGCCGCGGCCACCGTGGGAACGGCCGCCTGGGCCGGAGCCGCGGGCGGTGCGACCGCCGCGGCGGCGGTATCGCACCGCGCGGGGGATTTGCGTTTTCTCTTGGAATCGCCGGCCATGAAACCCTTCCTCGCGCCGCGGCGGGGAATGGTCGGAGTGAGAGGATTCGAACCTCCGGCCCCTAGCTCCCGAAGCTAGTGCTCTACCAGGCTGAGCTACACTCCGGCCGGCAAGGGCGGTCTTATAGGCCAGGGCCCCCGCAACCGCAACCCGCATGGGCGGGCGGTGGGGATTGACCGCCCGGCCTCGCGCTCGCCGGGCTGTCGATGGGCGGCTATCTGGCGTTCGAGATCATGGTCGTGCTCGGCTATCGGCTGCAAATTTAGTTCGTCATGGCCGGGCCGCGCCAACGAGCGCGAGTCCCGGCCATCCACGTCGATTTGTCGCAAAGTTCTGCGCGCATAGAACGCCCGCGCCCAGGTCAAAACCAGCGCGCCGCGTTACCGACGTGAATGGCCGGAACAAGTCCGGCCATGACGGAAAAAAAGGAAGCCGGGGAAGGACCACACCACTAGGCGATGATGTCGGGCAGCAGCAGGCTTTCGATCCTGGCGATCATGTCCTTGATCACCAGCTTGCGCTTCTTCAGCCGCTGCATCTGAATCAGGTCGACCGGTCGCTGCTCGGACAGACGGTTGATCACGTCGTCCAGGTCGCGGTGCTCGCTCTTCAGTTCCAAGAGCCGTTGGCTAAGGCGTTCCTGTTCGTCCATCACTGGCCGATCCATCACCTAGCCGAATGTTGCGCGCGATGCCGGGGACGGTCATTTTACCCGAACGGCTGGGGAAATAGGAGCGCCGAGGGGATGTCGGGGGAAGCTTCGCCGGCCTGGGACTTCGCGGTCGCCGTCTATGGCCGGCCGGGGGTGCGCCAGGCCTGCCTGGACTTGCAGGACAGGCTGGGAATCGACGTGGTGGCGCTCTTGGCGCTGGTGCATCGCGCGGCCTCGGGCGGCGGCGGGGTGGGCCAGGACACGCTGCGCGCGGCGCTGGAGCGGTCCGAGCCCTGGCGGCGCGCCGCCGTGCTGCCCTTGCGCGCGGTCAGGCGCGGCCTCAAAAACTGGCAGTTTTCCGCGCCCGAGACCGCCAAAGAGGCCGAGGCCGCGCGCGACGCCATCGCCCAGGCGGAGCTGGCGGCCGAACGCGCCCAGCTTTTGGCGCTGGCCCAAGACCTCGCCAGCGACGGGCGCGCCTCGGTCGCGGGCGACGATGCGCGCGCGCGCCTGGGCGCCGCCGCCGCGTTTCTTTGCGTGTATTGGAGGGTGCTGGGCATGGAGGCCGAACCGGCCGACCGCCAGGCCATCGCCGCCGTGCTGGCCGGCGCCTTTCCGGCCGTGGCCGATTACGCCACCGGCACGGTCGAGGCCGCATTTAGGGCTTAAGGCGCGTTTCTTCTCTTCGCCGGTCCCGACCAGCGCCGAACCTTGCCGCTGTCCAGCCCGAACAGGTCCAGCGCCCGTCCGACGGCGTGATCGACGATGTCGTCCACGCTTTTCGGATCGTTGTAGAAGGCGGGCACCGGCGGGGCGATCACCGCGCCCATCTCCGACAGGGTCAACAGGTTGCGCAGATGCACACTGTGCAGCGGCGTCTCGCGCACCATCAGCACAAGCCGGCGGCGCTCTTTCAGCGCCACGTCGGCGGCGCGGGTCAAAAGCCCCGATGTGACGCCCGAGGCGATTTCCGCCACGGTGCGGGTCGAGCAGGGCGCCACGATCATCCCCAGGCATTTGAACGAGCCGCTGGCGATGGGCGCGGCGATGTCCTCCGGCCGGTACCAATGGTCGGCCAGCGTATGCAGGTCCTTCAGCTTCAGCCGCGTCTCGCAGGCCAGCGTCACCGCCCCCGCGCCCGAGACCACCAGATGGGTTTCGACGCCGAGCGCGCTCAGCGATTCGAGCAGCCTGATTCCCATGACCGAGCCCGACGCCCCGGTCACACCGACAACCAGCCGCGGCCGGTCCTTCATCGGCTTGAATTCCTTGCTGGTATCCCAGTTACCCGGGGTCGCGCGGCCTTGTCCACCGATTCGCGTTTGGCAAGAAACTTGTATGGGCGTACCATGATTGTGCGCGACTTTAACCGAGCCACGGAGGTTGTGCGATGGTTCCACAGGAGCAGCTTGAGGTTCTTAAAGCAAGGCATGCCAATCTTGAAAGGGCGATCGACGAAGAAGCCCACCGCCCGCTGCCCGATACCGTGCAAATCCATACGTTGAAACGCGAAAAACTGAAAATCAAAGACGAGATCACGCGGCTAAGCCGTAGCTGATCCAACTACCGGCGCGGCGGGCATGGTCCCGCCGTAAGCGTTTGACGGGCCCCGTTCATGGGGCGCCCGCGAAGCTCTTTATCTATCGCCGCAGTGAAACCCTCGCCCGCCCGGCTTGGGTATTGGTGCGCGCGCCCGGCTCCTGCTACTCTGCCGTTTCTTCGCCCCGCCCGGATTCCCGGGCGGTTCTCGATGCGGCATCCACCACATAGCGGGACTGACCATGGATTTCAGGAAATTGTCGGGCATCGTGCTGGGCATCGGCGTGCTGGGCGTCATCGCGTCGGTCGCCTGGTGGTACAGCTTCTATTCCAACGTCGTCGGCAAGGTGCGCGGATCAGCGACGATGTCGGACATGCTGTCCTGCCTCTATTTTTCCGACGCGATCCAGTGCAAGGCCAGCGGCCTGGGCGCGCAGTTCGCGGGCAGCACGCCGTACAACCCGGTCGTCTTCTGGGTGTCGGTGGTCGTGCTGATCGTGGGCGTGGTGCTGAAATTCTCGCTGAAGAAATAGCGCGGGCGCCTATACCGTCAGCGCCTTCGCCTGCTCGCGCAGCACGAATTTCTGGATCTTGCCGGTCGAGGTTTTCGGCAGCGGGCCGAACACCACGGTTCTAGGCGCCTTGAAATGCGCCAGGTTGGCGCGGCAGAACGCCAGCAGCTCGATCTCGGTGACGCGCGCGCCTTGCTTCAAGGTCACGAAGGCGCAAGGGGTTTCGCCCCAGTGCGCGTCGGGCCTGCCCACCACGGCGGCCTCGAGCACCGCGGGATGGCGGTACAGAACCGCCTCGACCTCGATCGTCGAGACGCTCTCGCCGCCCGATTTAATGATGTCCTTCGAGCGGTCCTTGAGCTCGATGTAGAAATCGGGATGCAGGACGGCCAAATCGCCGGTGTGGAACCAGCCGCCGGCCAGCGCCTCGCGGGTCGCTTTGGGATTTTTCAAATAACCCTTCATCACGATGTTGCCGCGCATGAACACCTCGCCGATGGTCTTGCCGTCGGCGGGCACCGGTTTCATCGACTGGGGATCGGCCACCATCAGCCCGTCCAGCACCGGATAGCGCACGCCCTGCCGGGCCTTTAGCTGCGCGCGCTCGGGCGCGGACCGCGCGTTCCATTCCGCGTGCCAGTCGCACGACACGGCCGGGCCGTACACCTCGGTCAGGCCGTAGACATGGATGACGCGGAAGCCCATGCCCTCGATCGCCTCCAGCACGGAAGGCGGCGGGGCCGAGGCCGCGGTCATCACCTCGACCGGCCGGTCCAGTTTCTTCGGCGCTCCGGCCGGCGCGTTCAGCAGCATGTTCAGCACCACGGGCGCGGCGCACAGATGCGTTACGCCGCGCTGCTCGATCGCCTGGAAAATCGCGCCCGCTTCCACCCGGCGCAGGCACACATGCGTGCCGGCCTGGGCCGTGACCGCCCAGGGAAAGCACCAGCCGCTGCAGTGGAACATCGGCAGCGTCCACAGATAGACGGGATGGCGCGGCATCGACCAGACCAGGATGTTGCCGAGCGCGTTCAGATAGGCGCCGCGGTGGTGATACACCACGCCCTTCGGGTTGCCGGTGGTGCCCGAAGTGTAGTTGAGCGCGATCGCGTCCCATTCGTCGCGCGGGCCCTGCCAGGCATAGTCGGGGTCGCCCTCGCTCAGGAATTTCTCGTACTCGGTCGTGCCCAGGCTTTCGCCGCCCGGCCCCTCGGGATCGGCGATGTCGATCACCACGGGCCTGGTCTTGATCTGACTCAAGGCGCGCTTCATGACGGGCGCGTATTCACGGTCGTTGATGACCAGCTTCGCCTCGCTATGCTCGAGGATGAAGGCGATCGCCGCCGCGTCGAGCCGCGTGTTCAGCGCGTTCAACACCGCGCCGGCCATCGGCACGCCGAAATGCGCCTCGAACGCCGCGGGGATGTTGGGCGCCAGCACCGCCACGGTGTCGCCGCGCCCGATGCCGCGCTTGGTGAGCGCCGAGGCCAGGCGCCGGCAACGCGCGTATTCGGTCTGCCAGTCGCGCCGCTCGGACCCGTGCACCACGGCGGCATGCTTCGGATACACTTGGGCGGCGCGGGCGATGAAATCGAGCGGCGAAAGCGGCGCGTGGTTGGCCGGATTCCTGTCCAGCTCGTTGTCGTAAGGGGATTTGCTCCGGAACATGATCTTCTCGGCACCGCCGTTCGCATGGCCGCCGGTTTGAAAACCGCGGGTTTGCAAATCCCGGGGGCACTCGGCAGACTTCGGTCGGCGAAGAATAGGGAGGGGGCGCGGGAATGACCAGCCGTTACGACGCCGTCTATGCCGACTGGCGGCGCGACCCGGAAGGGTTCTGGGCCAAGGCCGCCCAGGACATCGACTGGACCAGGCGTTGGGACAAGGTGCTGGACGGCTCCAACCCGCCGCATTACCGCTGGTTCCCGGGCGCCGCGCTCAACACCTGCCACAACGCGCTGGACCGGCACGTCGATAGCGGGCGCGGCGACCAGGCGGCGCTGATCTACGACAGCCCCGTGACCGGCACGAAGCGCCGCTATTCCTACCGTCAGCTCCGCGACGCGGTGGCCAGGCTCGCGGGCGCGCTCGCGGCAGAGGGCGTGAAGGCCGGCGATCGCGTCATCATCTACATGCCGATGGTGCCCGAGGCGGCGATGGCGATGCTGGCATGCGCGCGCATCGGCGCGGTGCATTCCGTGGTGTTCGGCGGCTTCGCGGCCAACGAGCTCGCCACGCGCATCGACGATTCCAAGCCGGTGGTTGTGCTGTCGGCGTCCTGCGGCATCGAGCCGGGCCGGGTGGTGGCGTACAAGCCGCTGCTCGACGGCGCGATCGAGCTGGCCAAGCACAAGCCCAAATCCTGCCTGATCCTGCAGCGCGTTGAGGGCCCATGCGCGCTGGTCGCGGGCCGCGACAAGGACTGGAACGAGGCGGTGGCCAAAGCCAAGCCGGCGGAATGCGTGCCGGTCGCCGCCACCGATCCGCTTTACATTCTCTATACGTCGGGCACGACGGGCCAGCCCAAGGGCATCGTGCGCGACAATGGCGGGCACGCCGTGGCGCTCTACTGGTCGATGAAGAATCTCTACGGCATGAAGCCGGGCGAGGTTTACTGGGCGGCGTCGGACGTGGGCTGGGTGGTGGGCCACTCCTATATCGTCTATGCGCCGCTCATCTATGGCTGCACCACGGTGCTGTACGAGGGCAAGCCGGTCGGCACGCCCGACGCGGGCGCGTTCTGGCGCGTGATATCCGAGCACAAGGTGGCGGCCATGTTCACCGCCCCCACGGCGTTCCGCGCCATCCGGCGCGACGATCCGAACGGCGAACTGATCCGCAAATACGATTTGAGCGGATTCCGCACCCTGTTCCTGGCGGGCGAGCGCTGCGATCCGCCGACGCTCGATTGGGCCGAGAAGCAGTTGCAGGTGCCGGTCGTGGACCATTGGTGGCAGACGGAAACCGGCTGGGCCATCGTCGGCAATTGCGTGGGCCTGGGCCTTTTGCCGGTGAAACCCGGCTCGGCCACCAAGCCGATGCCGGGCTACGACATTCGCGTGCTGGACGCGCAAAGCCAGGAGGTCAAGCGCGGCGATATCGGCGCGATCGTGGTCAAGCTGCCGCTGCCGCCGTCGTGCTTTCCCACGCTGTGGAACGCCGACCGGCGCTATCGCGACGCCTATATGAACGAGTTCCCGGGCTATTACAAAACCGGCGACGCGGGGTACCAGGACGCCGACGGCTATGTGTTCGTGATGACGCGCACCGACGACGTCATCAACGTCGCCGGCCATCGCCTGTCGACCGGCGCGATGGAAGAGGTGCTGGCAGCACACCCCGACGTGGCGGAATGCGCCGTGGTCGGGGTCGAAGACCAGCTAAAAGGGCAGGTGCCGCTGGGCTTCCTGGTCTTAAAGGCGGGCGTCAGCCGGCCCGACCAGCGGATCGTCGACGAGGTGGTGAAGCTGGTGCGCGAGCGCATCGGCCCGGTCGCGTTCTTCAAGGTGGCGGCGGTGGTCAAGCGCCTGCCCAAGACGCGCTCGGGAAAAATCCTGCGCGGCACGATGCAGAAAATCGCCGAAGGGCAGGACTACAAGGCGCCGGCCACGATCGACGATCCGGCGATCCTGCCGGAAATCGCCGAAGCGTTGCGCGCCGTGGGCTACGCGCGCGGCCGGATGGCGTGATCGGGAGAACGAGATGCGTTTGAAAGACAAAATCGCCGTCGTCACGGGTGCTGCGGGCGGCATCGGCCGGGCGGTGGCCGAACGTTTCGCCGCGGAGGGCGCCAAGGTCGTGATCTGCGACGTGGACGACGCGCGCGGGCAGGCGACGGCCAATTCCATCGGCAAGGGCGTGCTCTATGTGCATGCCGACACGGGCAGCAAGAAAGACGCCGACGCGCTGATCGACGCGGCGGTCAAGGCGCATGGTCGGCTCGACATCCTGGTCAACAACGCGGGCATCGTGCACTCGGCCGAATTCCTCGACCTCAAGGAAGAGGATTTCGACCGCGTGCTGCGCGTGAACCTGAAGGGCTATTTCCTGTGCGGCCAGGCGGCCGCGCGGCAAATGGTGAAACAGGATCGGGGCGCGGCGGCGAAGCAGGGCGGGGCGATCGTCAACATGTCCTCGGTCAACGCGGTGCTGGCGATCCCGCAGATCGCGCCCTATGTGGTCAGCAAGGGCGGGGTCAACCAGCTCACCAACGTCATGGCGCTGGCGCTGGCGCCGCACAAAATCCGCGTCAACGGCGTCGGCCCGGGCAGCATCGCCACCGAAATGCTGAAGAAGGTGATGGTCGACGACGCGGCGCGGCGGCGCATCATGTCGCGCACGCCCATGGGCCGCGCGGGCGACCCGGCCGAGGTGGCGTCGGTGGCGCTGTTCCTGGCCAGCGACGACGCGTCCTACATCACCGGCCAGACCGTCTACCCCGACGGCGGGCGCATGGGCCTGAATTACACGGTGCCGGTGGCGGAATAGCGACCTTCATCCTTCGAGACGCTTCCCTTCGCCAAGCTCAGGGTCGCTCCTCAGGATGACGCGGTTCAGCAAGTCCCGTCATCCTGAGGAGCCCGGCGAGCCCAAAGGGCGCAGGCGGGCGTCTCGAAGGACGACGAGGCCCTAAAGCGTCGTCGCCACGCCGTACTGCCCGGCGAAGAACAGCAGCTCCTGCCCGGGGTTTTGCGCGAATTTTTCCACCTCGCCGACCAGGATCAGATGGTCGCCGCCGTCCACACGCGTGCGCGTGCGGCATTCGAACCAGGCGATGCAATCCTTGAGCAGCGGGATGCCGGCGACGCCGTCATCGAACGCCACGCCGTCGAAGCGGCCCAGCGGCGCGCCGGCGAATTTTTTCGCCAATTGCCGTTGCCCCGCGCCCAAAACGTTGACCGCGAAGCGCTCGGCCTCGGCGAAGGCCTGATAGAACGACCCGCGCCGGTCGATGCTCCACAGGATCAACGGCGGGTCGAGCGAGACCGAGTTGAACGAATTGACGGTCAGGCCGACGGGCGCGCCGCCCTTGTCCAGCGCCGTCACCACCGT
Organism: Rhodospirillaceae bacterium; assembly: GCA_023266845.1. Taxonomy (GTDB): domain Bacteria; phylum Pseudomonadota; class Alphaproteobacteria; order JAEULC01; family JAEULC01; genus JAEULC01. The sequence goes on along the minus strand of JAHFPH010000074.1, from coordinate 4,547 downwards.
CACGCCGGTGACGAACCGCCCCAGCGCCTGGCGCAGCGCGCTACGGTTGATCGGCTTCGGATCGGGGGCGGCGTCCATCGCCACCATTCAAGCACAACAAGGCGGCCGGGACGAGGGCAGGACGCTCAGCCGCGCGAGCGGCGTCCATCGGCGCGCGCCAGCACCGCGCCGTCCATGCCGGCATAGGCCTGGCCCACGGCCTGCGGCCGGGCCGCGCGCGCCGGCGCGTTGCGGCAATGGATCACCTTGAACATCGGCGTGGGATAGGCCGGGCGGATGGCCTTGACCTCGATCCCCGCGCCGTCCAACAGCGGGCGCAGCTCGAATTCCGGGCGCCAACCCAGGGTTTTCGACAGCGGGTTGATCAGGAACTCGACCGCGCGCAACGGCCCGCCTACCGAGGTGAAATGGTTGACGATGATGATGTCGCCCTCGGGCTTGCACACCCGGCACATCTCTTCCATCAGGCGGCGCGGATGCGGCACGACCGAGGCGACGTACATCGCGATCACCGTGTCGAACGACGCGTCGGAGAAGGTCAGGTTCTCCGCGTCCATTTCCAGCAACTGCTCGATGTTGGAAAGGCCCTCTTCCGCCACTTTTTCGCGCGCGCGCGTCAGCATCTCGGGGCTGACGTCGATGCCCACGACCTTTATGTCGCGGCGATAGAGCGGCAGGGCGAGGCCAGTGCCGACGCCCACCTCCAGCACGCGCTGGTTGGGTTTCTTGTTGGCGGTGTGCACGGCCAGCTTGCGGCCGGGGTTCATCACGGCGCCGAACACGACGTCGTACATGCCGGCGTAGCGCTTGTACGCCCGACGGATCGATGCCAAATCCATGCCGCTTTCAACCCCTTGAGACGTGCGCTCGACCGCTCCGCCGCGCCTGAACCTTGGCGGGACACCCCGGTTTTTCCGGCGTTAACCTAGCCAAATCCGGGGCATACAACAAGAGCGCCGTACGGGCGAATTCGGCTAGACTGGCCCGTCAGTTTCCGGGGCGGGCCTTGCGGTAACTGCATGGCGGTACTGGTATTCGGATCGATCAATTTCGACCTGATCGCGCGGGTTCCGGCGCTGCCGGGCCCCGGCGAAACGGCGCTGAGCCCCGCCTTGCAAACCGCCCCCGGCGGCAAGGGCGCCAACCAGGCGCTGGCGGCCCGGCTTGCGGGCGGCGGCGAGGTTAGGCTCGTGGGCAGGGTGGGCCGCGATGCCTTCGCCGGGCCGGCGCTGAAGCTGCTGGCCGATTCGGGCGTGGATGTTTCGCTTATCGCGCGCGGCGATGCGTCCACCGGCGTGGCGATGATCGCCGTATCGGCTGAAGGCCAGAACCAGATCGTCGCGGCGTCCGGCGCCAACGCCGAACTGACCGCCGACGCCGTACTGGACGCGTGGCTCGCGCCCGGAACGATCGTGCTGATGCAGATGGAAGTGCCGGTCATGGCCTCAGCCGCGCTCGCCACCCGCGCCGCCGGGCGCGGCTGCAAAATCGTTTTGAACGCGGCGCCCGCCGCGCCGGTTCCCAAGGAACTGCTCGATCGCGTCGACGTGCTGGTGGCCAACGAGCACGAGGCGCCGGTCGTGGCGCGGGCCGCCGGGTTCGACGCGGATACGCCCGTCGCGTCGGGCCGCGCGCTCAGCGCCGGCGGCGCGCGCGCGGTCGTCGTGACGCTTGGCGGCGAGGGCGCGGTGGCGTTCAAGGGCGGCAAGGCCTGGCATGTGCCGGCGCTGCGGTTGGACAATGTGGTGGACACGACCGGCGCGGGCGACGCCTTCGTCGGCGCGCTGGCCGCGGCGCTCGACCGGGGCATGGAGTGGAAAGATGCGCTGGCCCGCGCCTCGGTCGCGGGGTCGCTCACCTGCGCCAGGTCCGGCGCGCAACCCGCGCTACCCATGCGCGGCGAAATCGACGCGGCGCTTTCGCGTCTCGGCCGCATCGAACGCGCGGATTTCGAGATCAACTGACCCGCGCGGCATGCGCGGAGGAAGGCCTAGGGATGCGCTACGAGCTCTATTACTGGCCGTCCTCCCAGGGGCGCGGGGAATACGTGCGCCTGGCGCTGGAAGAGGCCGGCGCCGAATACGTCGATGTCGCGCGCCGCCGCGGCGGCGAAGACAGGATGATCCGGCTGATGGAAGGCCGCGCGATCAAGACGCCGCCCTTCGCGCCGCCTTATCTGCGCGCCGGCAACCTGTGGATCGCGCAGACCGCGAACATCCTGCTGTATCTGGGCGGGCGGCATGGCCTCGCGCCGCGCGACGAAGGCGGCCGGCTATGGGCGCATCAATTGCAACTCGCTATCGCCGACCTGGTGCACGAGCTGCACAACACGCACCATCCCATCTCGGTCAATCTCAACCATGTCGATCAGATTCCGGAATCGCGCCGCTTCGCCGCCGATTTCACCCGGCACCGCATCCCGAAATTCCTGGGATATTTCGAGCGCGCGCTGCAATCGAACCGCGCGGGGCGCGGCGAGCATCTGATCGGCGCGCGCACCAGCTATCCCGACCTGTCGCTGTTCCAGACCGTGGCGGCGCTGCGCTTCGGCTTTCCCAACGCGATGCGGCGCATCGAGCGCGAATGCCCGCGCGTGGCGGCGCTGCACGACCGCGTGGCTGGGCGACCGCGCATATCGGCCTATCTGGAATCGGAACGCCGCCTGCCCTTCATCGCCGATGCCGGGGTGTTCCGGCACTACGGCTATCTGGATGCCAAATAGAAGCCGCGGCTAGTGCGCCAAGAACACCGGCACCGGGCAGCCCGTGATGATCTTGCCCGTGGCCCCACCCAGGCCCAGGAACCGCAACATCCCCGCCTGGCCATAGGCGCCCATCACCAAGAGCCCGGCCTCGGTCGTCGCCGCGTAGTTGATGAGCGCGCGCCCGCGCGAGCGCGCCGAGCCCGAGCCGGCGTCGAATCCCGCCTCGCCCGACTTGATCGCGTGGCGCGCCAGGTATTCGGCCACCGGCCCGGTCTTGGGCCGTTCCTTGTCCTTGCCGACGCTCAAAATCGTCACCTTGCCCGCATGCTTCAGCACCGGGATGGCGTAGCCCAGCGCGCGCGCGGCCTGGGCGCTGCCGTTCCAGGCGACCACGGCATGGGCGATCTTCGCGGGCTTCCATTGCGGCGGCACGATCATCACCGGCCGGGCGGAATCGAATATCGCCGCCGGCACGTAGCCGGGCTCGGGTTTCATCTCGTCCGCGCCGGGCCTGCCCACCACGATCAGGTCGCTGAGCCGCCCATACGCGACCACCGCGTTCGACTCGCCGCCCTCGAGATCGATGAACCTGCTTTGCGGCAGCGACGCCTTCAGGGAGTCATAGGCCTTGCGCGCTTGGGCGGCGCGCTGGCCGATCTCGGCCTGGCCTTTTTCCATCAGGATCGGCAGCGCCGCCTCGCCCCCGACCGAGGCCGCGCCCATCGCCGCCCCGCCGAACAGCGCCATCGGATCGCGCACATGCAGCACCTCGACCTGTCCCTTGCCGAGCTCGGCGACATGGCCCGCCGCCCGGATCACTGCCTCAAGCGTCGCGCTGCCGTCCGCGACCGCCAAAACGCTTTTCATGGATCGTCCCCGCTATGGCCCGAAAAACTCGCCGAGCCGGACGTTAGTGCATCGCCGAGCGAAGATCGAGGGGCGGTGTGCGTGGGTCCGCCCGGCCGTTTGACCGCGGGGTGGGTGCGACCTAGGCTCGATCGAGCTTTGCAAAAGGGGAGGGTAGGAGTGAAAAAATCGATCATTTCCGTGGCCGCGATCCTGCTGGTCGCGTTCGCGGCGGCGCCGGCCGCCGCGGCCTGCGCCGACGATCTGAAAAAGGTCAAGGAAGCGGTCGCGCAAATGCCCGACACGCGCAAGAAAAGCGACGCGCAACTGAAGATACTGGAAGCCGAGAGCGCGCTGGCGAAAAAGGACGAAGCGGGCTGCAAGACCGCCGTTCAAGCCGCCGACGCGACGCGGATGTAACGCCCCGCGCGGGACGCCGGGGGCGCCTGCGGGCGGCGTACGGCCGGCTCGGGCGGGCTGGGCGCACGGCCCGACTTACGGCGCCGCTATTGTATCCGTTCGACCTGCGCCGTGCGGTTGGCGCTCAAGCGCACGCGGTACGCGCCCGTGTCGCAGCGCAGGATCCAGACCGGCTGGTCGGCCGCCGCCTGGCCCTCGCGCTCGGCGCTCAAGGGCTTGTCGCAGGGGAAGCCCTGCGTGCGCACGGCGGCGGCCAGGACTTCCGCCGGCCCCTCCTGCGCATGCGCCACGCCGCCCCAGGCGAACGCCGCGCACAGACCGATCATGGCGAACGCGGCCGGCAGGAGTCTCGACCTCGACGGAGTTCTTTTCCAAGCAATCATGTTCCGCCCCCCTAGCTCTGCGCTCTCAAACGATTGCCTGCCTCAATATCGAAGCGTGGATGGCCGGGTCAAGCCCACGGCTGTCCGGTTTAGGTTTCAGGCCCATTGGAGCGCCAGTTGATTGAGGGTTTCGGGAGCCGGCTCGAGGTGGAGCAGGCGGTCGAAGCGCCTGCGGTGCATGAGGTTGGCGCGGA
>JAHFPH010000073.1 GCA_023266845.1 Rhodospirillaceae bacterium | reverse complement strand
GCCGGCAAGCCGGTGATCGGCATCGTCAATACCTGGAGCGATTTGCAGCAATGCCACGCCCATCTGCGCCAGCGCGCCGAAGAGGTGAAGCGCGGCGTGTGGCAGGCCGGCGGCTTTCCGGTCGAGCTGCCGGCGATGAGCCTGAGCGAGCCGGTGGTGAAGCCCACCACCATGCTGTACCGCAATTTCCTGGCGATGGAGACCGAGGAGCTGTTGCGCAGCCACCCGATCGACGGGGCGGTGCTGTTGGGGGGCTGCGACAAGACCACGCCTGGGTTGTTGATGGGGGCAATAAGCATGAACCTGCCGGCGATCTTCATGCCGGCCGGGGCCATGCTGCGCGGCAACTGGCACGGCAAGACGCTCGGCAGCGGCAGCGACACCTGGAAATACTGGGCGGAGCTGCGCGCCGGCACCATCACGCGCCAGGACTGGTCGGATATCGAAGACGGCATCGCGCGCTCCTTCGGCACCTGCATGACCATGGGCACGGCGGCCACCATGATGTCGATCGCCGAGGCGATGGGCATGACGCTGCCCGGCGCCTCATCGATCCCTGCGCCCGACGCCAGCCATCCGCGCATGGCCTCGGCCAGCGGCAGGCGCATCGTCGAGATGGTGTGGGAGGATTTGAAACCCTCCGACATCCTCACCGCCAAGTCGTTCGACAACGCCATCACCGTGGACATGGCGCTGGGCGGATCGACCAACGCCGTGGTGCACATCCTGGCCATGGCGCGGCGCGCGGGCGTGAACCTGACGCTGGACGACATGGACAAGATCGCCAAGCGGATTCCGGTGATCGCCAACCTCAGGCCCTCGGGCGAGTTCCTGATGGAGGATTTCTATTACGCCGGCGGCCTGCGCCCCCTCATCGCCAAGCTCGGCGACGCGATCGACGGCAAATGCATGACGGTCAACGGCAAGACCATCGGCGACAACGTCAGGGGCGCCGAGGTCTACAACGACGACGTGATCCGCTCGCTCAACAATCCGATCACCACCTCGGGCGCGCTGGCCGTGCTGCGCGGCAACCTGGCGCCGGACGGCGCGGTGATCAAGCCCAGCGCCGCCGAGCCGCGTCTGCTCAAACACTCCGGCCCCGCCGTGGTGTTCAAGGACTACAACGACATGGCGGCGCGGCTGGACGATCCCAAGCTCGATGTCACGCCCGACTCCGTGCTGATCCTGCAAAACGCCGGCCCGCATGGCGGCCCGGGCATGCCGGAATGGGGCATGCTGCCGCTGCCCAAGAAGCTCCTGAAACAAGGCGTGCGCGACATGGTGCGCATCTCGGATTCGCGCATGTCGGGCACCAGCTACGGCACCTGCGTGCTGCACGTGGCGCCGGAATCGGCCGTGGGCGGACCTTTGGCCTTGGTGCGGTCCGGCGACACCGTCACGCTCGACGTGCCGGGCCGGATCTTGCGCATGGAAGTCGGTGACGCCGAACTCAAGCGCCGACGCGCGCAATGGACCGCGCCCAAGCCGTTCTATCCGCGCGGCTACGGAGCCATCTTCGCCAAGCATGTCACGCAAGCGGACCAGGGTTGCGATTTCGACTTTCTGACCGCCCCGGGCGCGATTCCCGATCCTGAAATCCATTAACGCTGCGCGCTTCCAAGGCGATGCGCGCTTCGCGCATAGCGGCCGCGAAAACCCCATGCGCCTTGCGCATGACGGTCCGGTTCATGCGTCCGCGCGCATGACTGCCCCTTCAAGGACGCTGTGGTTGCGCCGCCTTTCCGCGTGTTAGGCAACTCGTTCGCACGCTGACGCGTAACGGAACGACCGCCGGCATGAACATCCTGTCGATCCAGTCTTCGGTCGCCTATGGCCATGTCGGCAACAGCGCCGCCGTGTTCCCGCTGCAGCGCCTGGGCCACACGGTGTGGCCGGTCGCCACGGTGCAGTTCTCCAACCATCCGGGTTACGGCCAGTGGCGCGGTCCGATTTTCGCCGCCAACGACGTGGCGGCGGTGGTGGCGGGCATCGCCGAGCGCGGCGTGTTTTCGCGCTGCGACGCGGTGCTCAGCGGCTATATGGGCGATGCCGCGATCGGCACGGTGATCCTCGATGCCGTGGCCGAGGTGCGCAAGGCCAATCCCAAGGCGCTCTATTGCTGCGACCCGGTGATCGGCGATGTGGGGCGCGGCGTGTTCGTCCGCCCCGGCATTCCCAAGTTCATCCGCGACCGCTCCGTGCCTGTGGCCGATATCATCACCCCCAACCAGTTCGAGCTGGAATATCTGACCGGCAAGGCCTGCGGCACGCTGGACCAGACGCTGGCCGCCTCGGCCGCGGCGCGGGCGCTGGGCCCAAGCGTGGCGCTGGTCACCAGCCTGATGCGCGTGGACGCGGCACCCGACACGATCGAGATGCTGGCCGACACGCGCGAGGGCGCGTGGCTGGTCGCAACGCCCCGGCTCAAGCTCGATCCGATGCCCAACGGCGCGGGCGATGTGGCGGCGGCGCTGTTTCTGGCGGCCTATCTGGAAACGCGCGACGTGGCCAAAACGCTGGGCGACACGGCGGCGCGCATCTTCGCGGTGTTCGAGGCGACGCAGCGCTTGGGCGGGCGCGAGCTGGCCCTGATTCCGGCGCAGGACCAGATCGCCGCGCCCGTCAGACGTTTCGAGGTAAAGAAAGTCCGCTAGCTCAGCGCTGCTCGAAGCCGCGCGGCAGGCTTATCAGGGTCGTGGCCGGCGGCGCGCCCGGGGCGGCGCCCTGGGCTTTCTTGTCCTTGCCGTTCTCCGCGCTCACGCCGCCTTCGCGCCGCTTTGCGGCTGGATCATGCCGTCGATCAGCCGCTCGGCGATCTGCACGGCGTTCAACGCCGCGCCCTTGCGCAGATTGTCCGACACCACCCACAGGCTAAGGCCGTTCGGCACGGTCGGATCCTTGCGGATGCGGCTTACGAACACCTCGCCCTGGCCGACGCATTCCTGCGGCGTGACATAGCCGCCCGGCTCGCGCTCGTCGATCACCAGCACGCCCGGCGCCTTGCGCAGCGCGGCGCGCGCCTGCTCGACGGTGATCGGCTTTTCGAATTCCACGTTCACCGCCTCGGCATGGCCCACGAACACCGGCACGCGCACGCAGGTGGCGGAAACCTGGATGGAAGGGTCGAGGATTTTCTTGGTTTCCACGCACATCTTCCATTCTTCCTTGGTCTCGCCGCTCGGCATGAACACGTCGATATGCGGGATCACGTTGAAGGCGATGCGCTTGGTGAACTTCTTCGGCTCGACCGGCTGGGTGCTGTAGACGTTGCGGGTCTGGTCCCACAGCTCGTCCATGGCCTCTTTGCCCGCGCCCGACACGGACTGGTAGGTCGCCACCACCACGCGCTTGATGCGCGCCAGGTCGTGCAGCGGCTTCAGTGCCACCACCATCTGGATGGTCGAGCAGTTCGGGTTGGCGATGATGTTGCGCTTCTTGTAATCCTTGATCGCCTCGGGGTTCACCTCGGGCACGACCAGCGGGACGTCCTTTTCCATGCGAAAGCACGAGGTGTTGTCGATCACCACGCAACCCGCGGCGGCCGCCTTGGGCGCGTAGATTTCCGACACTTTCGCGCCGGGCGAGAACAGGCCGATATCGATGCCCTTGAAGTCGAACGTGGCCAGGTCCCGGACCTTGAGGACCTTCTTTTCGCCGAAGCTGACTTCCTTGCCGACCGAGCGCTCGGAGGCGAGCGCGATCACCTCGTCGGCTGGAAATTCGTACTCCGCCAGCGTCGCCAGCATCTCGCGGCCGACATTGCCGGTGGCGCCGACCACGGCGACCCGATAACCCATGAAGATACTTGTCCTTTCATTCCGCCGCGCCGCCCCAAGGTCGCGGCGCTCCGCGCCTGGGGGTGCGGCGGGGGTTCAATAAACCCTGGGCCCCGGGCTTTCAAGCGCTTATGGCCCGTTGCCGGGGCATTGGGCGGATGCGCTCGGCGCTGCTAGACTGCGCCGCCGTCCATGCCCGCGCGTCATCCCGCCGCCCATCCCGAACCTTCCGGTCCGCTGTTCGCCTATCGGGCGCGGCTGCGTTCCGGCGCGCTCAATCCCGACCCGGCGCAGGAATTGGCGGCCGAGAAGCTGCAAAGCCTCTACAACGCGCTGCGCAACTACCGGCCGGAAAGCGGGCAAAAGGGCTGGCGGGCGCGGCTGGGCCTGACCCTGTCGCCCGACGAGACGCCCCAGGGTCTTTATATCTACGGCGGCGTCGGGCGCGGCAAATCGATGCTGATGGACCTGTTCTTCGCGCTCGCGCCGGTCAAGGCCAAGCGGCGGGTGCATTTCCACCAGTTCATGCTCGAGGTGCAGCGCCGCCTGCACGAGGGACGCGGCAAGAAACGGGCCGAGCCCTTGCAGGCCGTGGCCGACGAGCTGGCGCGGGGCGCGGGGCTGCTGTGCTTCGACGAATTCCACGTCTACACCATCGCCGACGCCATGATCCTGGGCCGGCTGTTCGAGGCGCTGTTCCAGCGCGGCGTGGTGGTGGTGGCGACCTCGAACTGGGCGCCGGACGAGCTGTACAAGGACGGGCTGCAGCGCGAGCGCTTCCTGCCGTTCATCGAGCTGCTGAAGCATCGGCTTGATGTGCTGCATCTCGCCGGCGCGCTCGACTACCGTCTGGCGCGCCTGAAGACCATCGAGGTCTATCACCACCCCTTGAACGCGGAGTCCGACCAGCGCCTGGACGCCGCTTTCGCCGCGCTGACCGACAACGCCGCGGGCGAGAGCCTGACGATCGACGTGGACGGCGGCCGGTCGCTGACGCTGAAGCGAACCGCGCTGGGCGTGGCGCGCGCCGGCTACGCTGAGTTGTGCCAGAAGCCCCTGGGCGCGGCCGATTTTCTGGCGCTCGCCCAGAACTTCCATACCCTGATCCTGTCGGGCGTGCCGCAGCTCGGGCCGGAACGGCACAACGAGGCGCGGCGCTTCATGACCCTGGTCGACGCGCTGTACGAGCACCGGGTCAATCTTGTGATTTCCGCCGAACGCCCCCCGCATGCCCTATACCCCCAGGGGCAGGGGGCCTTCGAGTTCCAGCGCACAATCAGCAGGCTGATCGAGATGCGTTCGGCGGAATATATAGAGGCCCCGCATCGTCCATGAGAGCATGGACGTTTCATGCTGAGTTGCGTGGCGCCGCGCGGCGGGGACAAGATATTCTGGCCGTCCGCCGCGATCACAAACCCTGGGGAGGATTGACCAACATGCCCGGCGATATCCGCACACCCAAGCCGACCGCCGATTTCCGCGCCGACCATCAAAGCCTGGTGCCCGACATGCCGCTAAGCCGCCGCGGCTTCGTCGTGACCTCGCTGTCCGCCGGCTTCGCCGCCGCGGCCATGCCGGTCTCGGCGCCGACCAGGGCATCCCCAACGACACGGTCGAGGCGATGAAAGCCGCGCTAACCAAGGCGAACAAAAGTTCGAGATCGTGGTCTATCCCGACACGCCGCACGGCTTCAACGCCGACTACCGGCCCAGCTACCGCAAGGACAAGGCCGAGGACGGCTGGAAGCGCATGATGGCGTGGTTCAAGGCGAACGGAGCCGCGTAACCCACGGCATCGCCGCGATTTACTTCGCGTCGACGGACGGCCCGCCCGATAGCGGGCCGTTCGGTTTTTCAGGGGGTTGCGCGTCGGCGTTGCCGCGGCGCGCCCGCGATTGACGGGCGAAAGCCCAAGAGGCTATAACCCGCGCCGCTTTCAAATGGATCGAGGAATTTTTTAAATGGCCACTCATGTTTCGGCCGCGAAGCGCGCGCGCCAGACCGTACGCAAAACCCTGGTGAACCGCGCGCGCGGATCGCGGGTCAAGACCTTCATTAAGAACGTGGAAACCGCGATCGCCGCCGGCGACAAAAAGGCCGCCGAGGCGGCTTTCCGCGCGATGCAGCCCGAATTGCATCGCGCCGCCGCAAAGCACGTGATGCATAAGAACGCCGTGGCGCGCAAATTGTCGCGTTTATCCGCGCGTATCAAGGCGATCTGACCGGAAACATTTTTTGTCCACGGGCCGCGCTGGTATTTCATGGGCTTGCGCGGCGCGTGATGCGCGCGCCACAGCGAAAATAAAAAAACCCGAATTGCACCTTGACCGGTGTTGCGTCCCGCGCGTTCGCGGGGTTAGAGTTTGCGCTCGCCGGGAACGGCGGCGGGGTTGGCCGCCGGACTTGGGTGGAGTGAAGCACGGATAATCGACGGAATTCCGAAGCACAGATCGCCTCCGACCATCGCGCCGCAAGCATCGAAATCGGACCGGTCTGATATTCGAAGTCGTCGAAGGATCACGGCGGGAAATACCCGCCAGAAGGCAGGGGGACCTTAATGTCGGTTTTTATTTTGTCGGTCTCGCGCCCTACTTGGTTCCTTCTTCGGCGGCGTTTGCGAAGCAACTGAAGAACTGAAGGTCGTGGTTCGCCGCGGCAGGTCCAGGCATCGAGGACCGTGTCGCGGCGGGGCGGCGTTGCCGTCGCCTGGGTTCCGAGCGGGGTCGTAGGTCACAGTATGTCCAATGAAGCGGTAGCGGCGTGTTGGGCGCGGATTCGCGGGCGTTTGCGCGGCGAATTCGGCGACAACGTCTATCGCAACTGGCTTAGGGCGCTCACCCTGGTAGAGGTGCGCGAGTTCGTGGTGCGCATCGCCGCCCCCACCCGCTTCAAGCGCGATTGGATCGCCTCGCATTTTCTCGAACGCATCCGCGCCCTGTGGCAGGAGGAAGACGCCAGCCTGCGCGGCGTCGAGATCATCGTGATGCCCGAGCGCGCCGGCCAGCCGGTCGACGAGGATGCCGATCCCGACCAGCCCGAACAACCCGAGCGTCCGGCGGCCGCCCCCGCCGTGGCCGCGGCACCCGTCCCGCGCCGGCCTGGGCTGATTACCAGCACACCCGGCGAGGTGGACGGCATGGCGCGCTGGGACGAGCTGTCGGCCAGGCTCGATCCCCGCTTCACGTTCGAGAATTTCGTGGTCGGCAAGCCAAACGAGCTGGCCTATGCCGCCGCCCGGCAGGTGGCCGAAGCCGCCACGGTGCGCTTCAACCCGCTGTTCCTGTACGGCGGGGTCGGCCTGGGCAAGACCCATCTGATGCACGGCATCGCCTGGTACATCCACAAGCGCCAGCCGCACCGCAAGGTGGTGTACCTGTCGGCCGAGAAATTCATGTACGAGTTCATCCGCGCGCTCCGCGTGAAGGAGACCGTGGCGTTCAAGGAGCATTTCCGCGCGGTCGACGTGCTGATGGTGGACGACGTGCAGTTCTTCTCGGGCAAGGATTCCACCCAGGAAGAGTTTTTCCACACCTTCAACGCGCTGATCGACCAGAACCGCCAGGTGGTGATCTCGGCCGACAAGTCGCCCACGGACCTGTCGGTGGAAGAGCGGGTCAAGTCGCGCCTGACCTGGGGGCTGGTGGCCGACATCAACCCCACGACCTATGAGCTGCGCCTGGGCATCCTGCAGTCCAAGGCCGAGCAGTCCGGCGCCAAGGTGCCGCAGAACGTGCTGGAATTCCTGGCGCACCGCATCACCTCCAACGTGCGCGAGCTGGAAGGGGCCTTGACCCGGCTGATGGCGCATGCCGATTTCGTCGGCCGCAGCATCACGCTGGACACGGTCCAGGACGTGCTGAAGGACCTGCTGCGCGCCAACAGCCGCCAGGTGACGATCGAGGAGATCCAGAAGCGCGTGGCCGAGCACTACAACATCAAGTTCGGCGACATGCACTCGCCGCGCCGCGCCCGGGCCGTGGCCCGGCCGCGCCAGGTGGCGATGTGGCTGGCGAAAATCCTCACCTCCCGCTCACTGCCCGAGATCGGGCGCAAGTTCGGCGGGCGCGACCACACCACGGTCATGCACGCCGTGCGCAAGGTCGAGGAGCTGCGCGCAACCGACGCCGCGTTCAACGAGGATGTCGAGCTTTTGCGCCGGATGATCGAGGGCTGATTCGACCCTATCCACAGCCCTGATTTCGCCCGGGTTTTTGTAAGACCGCCCCGCCGCTTGCCGCGGCGATTGGCCCTCGGATTCGAGCGATCTGTGCTATACTGTTTTCCCGTTCGATAGGGCTTGGTGGCCTAGCGCCGCCGGTACTCGCGGCGGGATCGGCCAAGGCCGGTTTTTCACGTAAAAGTCGTTGGGTTTCTTCCCGCCGTCGGTGACACGGACATGAAGCTGACAATCGAGAGAGCCGCCCTGCTCAAGGCGCTGGCCCACGCGCAGAGCGTGGTCGAGCGCCGCAACACCATCCCGATTCTTTCCAACGTGCTGCTCGAAGCCAATTCCGGCGGCGGCTTGGCGCTGACCGCCACCGATATGGACCTGGCGATCGCCGAACAGGCGCCGGCGAGCGTGGCGCAGCCCGGCGCCACTACCGTGTCGGTGCACACGCTGCACGACATCGTGCGCAAGCTGCCGGAAGGCGCCGAGATCGAAATGTCGACCGGCGATGGCGACGGCGACGCCAACCAGTTGAGCCTGCGCGGCGGCCGCTCGCGCTTCAAGCTGCCCACCCTGCCGCGCGACGATTTTCCCATGCTGGGCGACAACGCCGATCTGCCGCACAACTTCTCGGTTCCCGCGGCCGAGCTTAAGACGCTGATCGACCGCACCCGCTTCGCCATTTCGACCGAGGAGACGCGCTATTACCTGAACGGCATCTACCTGCACGCCGCCAAGGGCAAGGACGCGGGTCTGCGCGCGGTCGCCACCGACGGCCACAGGCTGGCGCGGGCCGAAACCGCGCTACCCGCGGGCGCGGCCGGGATGCCCGGCGTGATCGTGCCGCGCAAGACGGTGAACGAGCTGTACAAGCTGGTGCAGGACGCGACCGACGCCGTGGCGGTGGCGCTTTCCGACACCAAAGTCCGCTTCGCGCTCGACTCGGTGGTGCTGACCTCCAAGCTGATCGACGGCACCTTCCCCGACTACGAGCGCGTGATCCCCGTCGGCAACGACAAGGCGATGGAGTTGGACTGCAAGGAATTCGCGGCCGCCGTTGACCGCTGCTCCACCATCGCCGCCGAGAAGTCGCGCGCCGTGAAGCTGAGCCTCAAGAAGAACAGCCTGACCGTCTCGGCCTCCAGCCCCGAAAACGGCACCGCCAACGAAGAGCTCGAGGTCGACTACAAGGGCGGGGCGATGGAGATCGGCTTCAACGCCCGCTATCTGATGGATATCTGCGGCCAGATGGCGGGCGGCAAGGCCCGCTTCATGCTGGCCGACGCGGCCTCGCCGACGATCATCCGCGACGCGGATGACGACGCCGCGCTCTATGTCCTGATGCCGATGCGGGTGTGATCCAGGCCGCTCTCAGCATGCGATCCCTGGCCACCGAGGCGCCGCTCGCGCCCCCGGGCGCCGTGCTGCGCCTGATGGTCAGCGAGTTCCGCTGTTACCGCCAGGCCGCGCTGGACGCCGACGGCGACAGCGTGGTGCTGACCGGCCCGAACGGCGCGGGCAAGACCAATGTTCTGGAGGCCGTTTCGTTCTTGAGCCCCGGCCGCGGCCTGCGCCGCGCCAGGCTCGCGGAAATCGACCGCCGCAACGCGGGGATGCGCTGGGCGGTGTCGGCCACGCTGGGCTTTCCCGCTGGCGCGCTTGCCATCGGCACGGGGCGCGACCCCGACGCGGCCGAGGATGTGGACCGCCGCGTGGTGCGCATCGACGGGATCCCGCAGCGCGGCCCCGCCTCCCTGGCCGACCATGTGGCGGTGTCCTGGCTTACCCCGGCGCTCGACCGTCTGTTCGCCGACGGGGCGGGCGGGCGGCGGCGCTTCATCGACCGCCTCGCGCTCGGCTTCGATCCCGACCATGCGCGCCGGGTCGCCGCCTTCGACCAGGCGATGCGCGAACGCGCGAAGCTGTTGCAGCAGGGTGGGGCCGATCCGGTCTGGCTCGACGCGCTGGAAGCCACCATGGCGGCCGAGGGCGTGGCCGTGGCGGCCTCGCGCAAGGTCCTGGTCCGCCGCCTGGCGGCCATGGCGGGGCGGGGCGAGGGCGGCTTCCCGGTTCCGGTCATGGCCATGACCGGCGATCTGGCGGGCTGGCTCGACGCCATGCCGGCGCTGGAAGCCGAAGAACGCCTGGCCCAGGCGCTGGCCGAGGCGCGCCGGCACGACGCCGAAACCGGCGGGGCCGGAGCCGGGCCGCAGCGCGACGATCTGTCGGTCGGCTTCGCTGCAACCGGCATGCCGGCGAAGCTTTGCTCGACCGGCGAGCAAAAGGCGCTGCTGGTCGCGATCGTGCTGGCGCACGCGCGGCTGGTGACGGCGGAACGCGGCCGGCCGCCGTTGCTGCTGCTGGACGAAATCGCGGCGCATCTCGACGCCGAGCGCCGCGCGGCGCTGTTCGATCAGATCCGCCATATCGGCTGCCAGGCCTGGCTTACCGGCACCGATGAAATGCTGTTCGCTTCGCTGGCGGGCCGGGCGCGGTTCTTCCGCGTCGCCGATGCCCGCATCGAGCCGCGTTAGGTCAGTCAGGAGAACAACAATGGCCAAGAAACCCGAGGCCAAAACCCCCGAACCGAAGAAAGAGACCAAGGCGCCGGTCGCCAAGGCCGAAAAGGCCGACCGGCACGGCAGCGCCGCCTATGGCGCCGAGCAGATCAAGGTGCTGAAAGGCCTCGATGCCGTGCGCAAGCGCCCGGGCATGTATATCGGCGACACCGAAGACGGCTCGGGGCTGCACCACATGGTCTACGAAGTGGTCGACAACGCCATCGACGAGGCGCTGGCCGGTTACTGCACGAAAGTGGACGTGGTGCTGAACGGCGACGGTTCCTGCGCCGTGTCGGATGACGGGCGCGGCATTCCGACCGACATCCACAAGGAAGAGGGTGTGTCGGCGGCCGAGGTCATCATGACCCAGCTGCATGCCGGCGGAAAATTCGATCAAAACTCGTACAAGGTCTCGGGCGGCCTGCACGGCGTGGGCGTGTCGGTGGTGAACGCGCTGTCCGAATGGCTCGACCTGCGCATCTGGCGCGACGGCGGCGAGTTCCACATGCGCTTCAAGGACGGCGTGGCCGAGGCGTCGCTGAGGCGCGCGGGCGACGGCGGCGCGCGCCACGGCACCACCGTCACCTTCCTGCCCTCGCGCAAGACCTTCACCAAGACCGAATTCGACTTCAACACGCTGGAGCACCGCTTGCGGGAGCTGGCGTTCCTCAACTCGGGTGTCACGCTGACGCTGACCGACGCCAGGCTCGCCGATCCCAAGACCGAAACCATGCACTACGAGGGCGGCATCGCCGAATTCGTGAAATGGCTGGACCGCAGCAAAACAGCACAGCACGAAGGCCCGATCTTCTTTTCCGTCGAGCGCGAGGGCATGACGGTCGAGGCGGCGATGCAGTGGAACGACAGCTACCACGAGAACATGCTGTGCTTCACCAACAACATCCCGCAGCGCGACGGCGGCACGCATCTCGCCGGCTTCAGGGGCGCGCTGACACGCCAAGTCAACCAGTACGCCGATAGTTTCGCCAAGAAGGACAAGATCGCGCTGACCGGCGACGACGCGCGCGAAGGGTTGACCTGCGTGCTGTCGGTCAAGGTGCCCGATCCCAAGTTCTCGAGCCAGACCAAGGAAAAGCTGGTCTCCTCCGAGGTCAGGCCGGTGGTCGAAAGCGCGATCAACGACAAGCTGGGTCAGTGGTTCGAAGAGCATCCGGCCGAGGCCAAGCGCGTGGTCGGCAAGGTCATGGAAGCAGCCATGGCGCGCGAGGCGGCGCGCAAGGCGCGCGAGCTCACGCGGCGCAAGGGCGCGCTCGATATCTCGTCGCTGCCGGGCAAGCTCGCGGATTGCCAGGAACGCGATCCGGCGCTGTCGGAACTGTTCATCGTCGAGGGCGATTCGGCCGGCGGCTCGGCCAAGCAGGGTAGGGACCGCAAGAACCAGGCGATCCTGCCCCTGCGCGGCAAGATCCTGAACGTCGAGCGCGCGCGCTTCGATAAAATGCTCAGTTCAGCCGAAATCGGCACATTGATTGCCGCCCTGGGTACGGGAATCGGTCGGGAAGACTTTGATATAGCAAAGTGCCGCTACCATAAGATCATCATCATGACCGACGCCGATGTCGACGGCAGCCATATCCGCACCCTGTTGCTGACGTTCTTTTACCGTCAGATGCCCGAGATCATCGACAAGGGCTATCTCTACATCGCCCAGCCGCCGCTCTATAGCGTCAAGCGCGGCAAGTCCGAGATGTACCTGAAGGACAACCAGGCGCTGGACGACCACCTGATCGCCGGCTCGATCGAGGGCACGGTGTTCACCATGTCGGGTGACGCCCAATCCGCCGGAGCGGAGCTTCGCGAAATTCTCGAAGTGGCACGGCGGGTGCGCGCGCGCGTGCTGCCGCTGGCCGCCAAGGTGGGCAGCGAGGCGGTAGTCGAACAGGCGGCGATCGCCGGCGCGCTCAACCCCGAGTTCATCGGCGACAATGCCCGCGCCGCTCAGGCCGCGGCGTACATCGCCCGGCGCTTGAATATGCTGGAGCCCGAGAACGAGCGCGGCTGGAAAGGCGAGGCGCTGGCGGATGGCGGCATGGGGTTCTCGCGCGCGCTGCGCGGCGTAACCCAGCGCCACGTGATCGACGGACCGACCATCCGTTCGGCCGAAGCCCACCGCCTGGATCGGCGCACAACGGAATTGCAGCGCGTCTATGAGCGTGAAGGCAAGCTCAAGACCAAGGAAAAGGACTACCGCATCACCGGGCCGCTTGCGCTGCTCGCCGCGGTGCTGGAGCAGGCGCGCAAGGGCATCGAGGTCAAGCGCTACAAGGGCCTGGGCGAGATGAACCCCGAGCAGCTGTGGCACACCACGCTCGATCCGAACGCGCGCTCGCTGCTGCAGGTCAAGGTCACGCATGCCGACCAGGCGCAAGAGGTGTTCACCACGCTGATGGGCGATCTGGTCGAGCCGCGCCGCGACTTCATCCAGCAGAACGCGCTCAAAGTGGCGAATCTCGACGTCTAAGCGCGCGCGCAGCAAGCGCGCGGCGCTGCGGCTGTCGGTCGAAGACGCGCCGTCGCGCGCCGATCGCGCGCGCATCGGCCGCAGGCTTGATGCGTTCAACCGGCCGTTTCTGGGTAGGCCGCAGGAGTGGTTCGCCGTCTTTGTTCGCGACGCGCGCGGCCGCACCCGCGCCGATCTTATTGCCTCGGTTTGGGCCGGCTGGCTGTATATCGACAATTTGTGGGTTGCGGACGGATTGCGCGGCCACGGCCTCGGCGCAAGGCTGATGGCCCGCGCCGAGCGCGAGGCGATCAGGCTGGGCTGCCATTCCACCTGGACCGACACGTTCTCGTTCCAGGCGCGGGGCTTCTACCGCAAGCTCGGCTACCGGGTCTTCGGCATGCTCGACGTGCCGCCGGCGCATCGCCGCTATTTCCTGCGCAAGCGGTTTAAGCGGCCCTACTCCGTGCCGCAACCGGTCGGCGAACAGGTCTGAATCGAATCCATCCCGATGGCGCATGGGAGCCGGCCGCAGGGCCTGCCTGGGCGGTTTTGCGCCTGGCTTTCCAGCTATAGGCCCATGATGTGGTAATGCCACAATCTGTGGGCAATATAAAAAAGTCAGGAATCATAATTGACTAGAAGATTCTCTTTATATACCGATAGAGCGATTCTTGCGCAAACCGGCCAAAACCAAGGGCCCGGCCGGGCAGACAGGGAACGAGATGATGATCCAGGCTTCCTGCCATAAGGCATCCAGCGCCAGCTTGGCGCTCGTGGCGGCCAGCATGGCCCTGATCGCGCTAAGCGGCGCGGCCCAGGCGCAAAACACGGGCTTCTACGTGCGCGGCGACCTCGGCGTCGCCTTCAGCACCCAGGCCAACACCCAGGACGACAATTGCGGCGGCGGCGCGCCCTTCTTCGGCTGCGGCACCGCCCTCGACAGCTCGGCCGGCACGTCGCTGGCCTTCACCATCGGCGGCGGCTACCACTTCACCCCCTGGTTCCGCGGCGACGCGACCATCGGCTATCGCCCGCTGTTCGGCGTGGACGGCACCATCGTGCGTCCCGGCAGCGCCAACCGGCCATTCGAGGCCGATGTCTCGTCGGTCGCCGGCATGGTCAACGGTTATCTCGACATTGCCGGCCTGGTGCAGGGCGGCACGGGCATCCTGCAGCCCTATGTGATGGCCGGCATCGGCTTCGCGCACAACGACATAGGCGACGTCGCCTCGACGCACCCCACCACGAACGCGGCGCAAACCTCGCCCGGCGGCGGCAACATCGCGTTTGCCTGGACCTTGGGCGTCGGCACGGGCGTGGATGTCGGCAAGGGCTTCGTGCTCGACTTCGGCTACAAATATCTCGATCTCGGCGACTTCAAATCCGATGCTGGCAACGCGTGCGCGGGCGGCACCTGCCGCTATGTCGATTCCGTCACCGGCGGGCTGACCGTGCACGAGTTCTCGGCCGGCGTGCGCTACAACTTCTAAAGGGTCTCCCTCCGGCGAAGCATCGAGCTTCGTCCTCACTGTCCTGCGGTACTCCCGCTAGCCCCCATGCCTTGGCACGCTCGGTATGGGGGCTAATTTTTTCTTCAATCGTCCAACCCCGTGCTGCCCTTGCGGTGCTTAAGGGGTTTGGGGCCGGCGATGCGAAAGCACACCATGCCCGGCCAGGCGAGCCTGCCGTCGGGACGGCGGCTGAACAGCATGCCCGCGGTCTTGCTCTTGACCGGCGTGCGGGCCTTCGGCGGATCGGCGGCGATCGGGTCGATCACCTCGCAGATCGTCTCGCCTTTGCGCACCTTGCTGCCCTCGGGCTTCATGTAGGTGAGGATCCCGGCCGAAGGCGCGTAGCCCACATCCATGCCGTCCATCGGCGTCGCGGCGCATAGCGGCTTGGGCGGCTTGCCCGGGTCGCCCGCCACCACGCCGCGGCGCACCAGGAACCTGAACAGGTTAGCCGCGTCCAGCGCGCCGAATTCATGCGTCACATGATGCTGGCCGCGGTATTCGATGGTCGATGACTGGCAGGCCTGCGGGATCGGGTGCTTCGGGAACCTGTCCGCCAGCTTCGACCACCAGCTGCCGTTGCAGCCCGAGAAGGTCATGGTGGTGGGATAGGGGGCGTTGTACAGCACCGCCACCGCGCCGATCTCGGCCGAAAGATCCGCGATCGCCGGCCAGTCGCGCTTGCTGATGAAGTGATGCATCGCGGCCTGAGCGTCGCAATGCAGGTCGATCACGATGTCGGCGTCGATCGACCGGCGCATCAATTGCAGGCGCTGGTCCTGGATCTCGTTCGCCGGCTTCATCGCGTTCAGCACCGCCAGGCCCGCCTCGCGGATCAGCTTCACGTTGCGCCCGGCGCTGTTGGTCAGGCGTTTTTTCACCCGCTCGGCGACCGGCTCGGTCAGGTCGTGGTAGTTGCGGTTGAAATTATCGCGGCCGAAGAAGTCGTAGCGCCCGAGATGCGTGTTGTGCAGCACCTGCGCCAGGCCGATCGGATTGGCGGCCGGCACGATCACGATCTCGCCTTTGATCTTCCCGGCCTTGTCGGCCTTGTCCAGCATCGGCACCAGGTGATGCAGCGCCATGGTGCCGGGAAACTCGTTGGCATGGATCGCCGCCTGCAGATAGGCCTTGGGGCGCGCGCCCGGCCTGCCGTAGCGGAACACGGTCAGCACGCGCTCGGTGCCTGGCGTCATGGTCTTCAGCGCGATGCGCTCCACGGTCCTGGCCATTATCGTTTCTCCCGCAACGAATTTTTCTGAAACCCATGCTGCCGCAGCCCCGCCGCCGGCACAAGGCAGGGCGCCGCAACCCCCGTATTCATGCATTGACGGGCCCCCGCGGCTTCGTGGACACTCCGGCCAGATTTCAGGGACCGAATTTGGGAGATCGTTCATGCCCGTCGTCAACCGGATCGCCGAATTCCACGCCGACATGACGGCCTGGCGGCACGAAATCCACGCCCATCCCGAGACCGCGTTCGAGGAGCACCGCACATCAGAGTTCGTCGCCAAACGGCTCGGCGAATTCGGCATCGACGTGCACAAGGGCCTGGCCGGCACCGGCGTGGTCGGCACGCTTAAGGGGCGCGGCAAGCCCAACGGCCGCGCCATCGCGCTGCGCGCCGACATGGACGCGCTGCACGTGCACGAGAAGAACGAGTTCGGCCACGCCTCGAAGAACCCCGGCAAGATGCATGCCTGCGGGCATGACGGTCACACCACCATGCTGCTGGGCGCGGCGCGCTACCTCGCGGAAACGCGCAATTTCTCCGGCACCGTGCATTTCGTGTTCCAGCCGGCCGAGGAGAACGAGGGCGGCGGGCGGGTCATGGTCGAGCAGGGGCTATTCCAGAAATTCCCGGCCGAGGCGGTGTACGGCATGCACAACATGCCGGGCGTGCCCGTGGGCAAGATCTGCGTGCGCGCGGGGCCGATGATGGCGGCCTGCGACACGTTCGAGATCGTGGTGCAGGGCCGCGGCACGCACGCCGCCTTCCCGCATCTCGGCATCGACGCGGTGGTGGTGGCCTCGGAAATCGTGGGGGCGCTGCAGACCATCGCCAGCCGCACCACCGATCCCTTGGAATCGATCGTGCTGTCGGTGACGCAGATCCACGGCGGCGACACCTGGAACGTGTTGCCGGACGAGGTGGTGCTGCGCGGCACCACGCGCTGCTTCAACCCCGAGCTGCAAAAGACCATCGCGCCGGCGATCGAGCGCGTGGCCAAGGGCATCGCCGCGGCGCACGGCGCGACCGTCAAGTCGCTGGCCTACACTGTCGGCTATCCGCCCACGGTCAACACCGCGCCCGAGACCGACAAAGCGGCGGTGGCGGCGGCCGTCGTGGTGGGGGTCGACAATGTGGTGCGCGATCCGGCGCCCTGCATGGGGGCCGAGGATTTCGCCTTCATGCTCCTGGCCAAGCCCGGCTCCTATGTGTGGCTCGGCAACGGCCCGACCGCGGGCAGCTGCCTGTTGCACAACCCGCATTACGACTTCAACGACGAAATCCTGCCGCTCGGCGCCTCCTATTGGGCCACGCTGGTCGAGCAGCAACTGGCAAGGCAGGGCTAGGCTTTCGAGCCCGAAGCGATGTGGATCATGGTGGCCGGCCCCTATACGTCCGGGGCCAAGGGCGAGGACGGCCTAGCCGAGAATCTCGCCGCCATGAACCGCGCCGCGCACGCGGTGTGGCAGCTGGGCCATGTGCCGGTGATCGGCGTCAACATGGCGCTGCCGGTGATCGGCGTGGCGGGCGACGACCAGTTCGACGCGATCATGATGCCCCTGTCCCTGGCGCTGGCCGAGCGCTGCGACGCGGTGTTGCGCGTCGGCGGTCCGTCCAAGGGCGCCGACCGGGAAGTCGAGCTGATCAGGAAGAAGGGCGGCCGGGTGTTCTATGCGCTATCAGAAATACCCTAAACTAGCTTCGGCGGTGGGTCTGCAAGTGCGGAACGCACGATTCGCAGCTTAAATCCAAATTTTTCAATCACAGTGGCAACAGTTTCAACAAGCCACGGAGCCGCATATGGGGAGACTATAACCTCTTCGATCAGCGTGGGAACATCGGTCGCCACGTATAGACCAAGGCGGTCAGAATCTTTTGGAACGAGGTGAGCGGAATGCCAACCCGTAGGCCCAGTGCGGTTTCCTGCTTGATCAAAAAAGACGCTTTCAAAATCCCCTGGTTCCCAAACAATCGCACGGAGTTTCTGCTCGTATCGAAAATTTAGACGTTTTGTAATGAATGGGCTGAATGTGTCAAAGCGCGGTATTTCAAACTTCTTATAATCTTCATAAC
>JAHFPH010000072.1 GCA_023266845.1 Rhodospirillaceae bacterium | reverse complement strand
CGTTGGGGCGAGCGTTTCGCTTCCGCGTCCGACAAACGCGCGCCGCGCGCCAAGGCAAAGCGCGCCTGAGACTCAGGAATCCTTGGTCTTGAGCCCCGGCACGGGCGGCGGCACGGCTAGGCACTCCATTTTCTTCTTCTTGAACTGCTTGCACAGGTCGCGCGCCTCGGTCTCGTTCATGCCCATCAAGCGCGCCTGGAAAACCTTGGCGCGCTTGACGGTTTTTTCATCCACCACCGGCTTGGCGCCGGCCAGGTAAATCGGCAGGTAGCGTCGCGCCTCGTCGGCCGCGCGCTGCGCGTTCTGCGCCAGCTTGAACGCGCCGACCTGCACGCCCCAATTGCCCGAGACCAGCATCTCCTCCGCCGCGTCGTCCGACACCATGTCGGCCTCGGTGGTCGGCTGGTCGAGGTCCATGTCCTCGGCGTAGACCGGCTCGGGCGGGGGCGGCTCGGTGGTGGCGATCACCGGCTCGGGCGCGGGCGCGCCGGGGCGCTGAGTAATTCCTTTGGCAATAGGCGCGACTTTCACGCCGTTGACCGGCGGGCCTTGCGCCTCGGGCGCTGTCTTGGGCACGGCCGCCAGCATCACCGCCGGGCGTTTCTGGAACGCGGTGTCCAGCAACTGCGCCATGTGCTTGTCGCGCCAGCCGGGCGCGTTTCCGCCCAGCACCACGCCCACCAGCCGCCGGCCGTTGCGCTCGGCCGACGCCACCAGGTTGAAGCCCGAGGCGCGGATATAGCCGGTCTTGATTCCGTCCAGCCCCGCGTAATGCCCCAGCAGCTTGTTGTGGTTCGGGTGCACGCGGCCGTCGTAGCTGAAATCGTGGGTCGAAAACACCCGGTACTGCCGCGGATAGTCGCGCAGCACCGCCATCGCCAGCGTCGCCAGGTCGCGCGCCGTGGTCTGCTGGTCGGGATCGGGCAGGCCCGAGGCGTTGCGGAAGCGCGTGTTCTTCATGCCCAACTCGCGCGCCTTCTTGGTCATGCGCTCGGCGAAGGCGTCCTCGCTGCCGGCGATCGCCTCGGCGATCACGACGGCCATGTCGTTGGCCGACTTGGTGACGACCGCCAGCAGCGCGTCGCGCGCGGCGATGGTCTTGCCGGCTTCCACGCCCAGCTTCGAGGGCGCCTGCGCCGCCGCCGCGTCGGACACGCGCAGCATCGAGTCCATTTTCAGGCGGCCCTTCTCCATCGCCTCGAACAGCAGATAGACGGTCATGATCTTGGTGGTCGAGGCCGGATAGGTTTTGGCGTCGGCGTTGACGGCGTGCAGCACCTCGCCGGTGTTGGCGTCGACGACGATCGAGGAATAGACCGGCTTTTTCGACGCGGCCGCGGCCGGGCCCGCAGGCGCGACGGCGAAAACACAGGCGAGGGCGATAGCAAGGCGGCGGGCGATGGGGTGCACGGATATCCTATCCTTTTGATCAGACTCCAGGTTTCGACCCCAGCCCTTAAACCCCGGACAAGTCTAGTGAATCGGAGATTCCCTGTCCATTGAAATTGCGCGTTGCTGCGGCAGGACGCGGAACAATTTCAGATCGGTCGCGATGCCCGGCGGCCAGGGCTGGGCTTTCAGCCAATCCGGCCCCGAGCCCTTACGCAGCCGCGCGAAAAGCTGCGCTTCGTCCGGTTTCTTGCCGTCGTCGGCCTGGGGTTTGGCGCCGCAGACCATTACGAAGCCGACCCCTCGCCGCGTCAAAATCGCGCGCGCCTTGGCGTCGTCCTTGGCCGTGACGAAGCCCATTGCGTCGCTGAGGCCCTCGACGTTCAGGTGATAAAGCCCCGCCACCACGCGATGCCCGGTCCAGTAAAGCGTGTCCGGCGCCTGGTTGGGGTGGGTCATGATGATCAGATCGCGTCCGCCCATGAAGGCCGGATCGTTCAGCGCGGGCGCCGCCGGGCGCACCGCGCAATCCTCCATGGCGACGGATTTCGGCACGCCGATCGCCTTGCTGACCAGCACGGTCGTCAGCAGCGGCGACACCGCGACCAGGGCGATCGTGAACGACCGCCCGATCAGGCGCAGCCGCTCGGGCGCGATGCGGTCCATGATCGGCCCGAGCTGCGCCAGGAAGCAGGCGGTGGGCAGGGCTGCCAGCACCTGCGGATAGATCGCGAAGCGCACATGCAGCACGCCCGGCACGATCAACGCCAACAGCATCAGGGCCAACAACGTCCAATGGACGCGTTCGCGGCCGCGCCGGACCCAGACGAACCCGATCGCCGACAGAAGGCCGATCGCGGGCGCGCCCATATGCATCACGCCGAGGTGCAGCTCGGCGAAGGCCGGCGCCATTTCCTCGACATTGCTCCAGAACTCGCCGCCCAGCTCGCCGAACGTCGCCTGCTTGGGATCGAACAGATGCGGGAACAGCAGCCACAGGACGGCCGCCGAGACCGCGGAGCCGGCGACGGCGACGATCAATCGCCCGCGCCACGCCTCGGGCATTTGCCGCGCAAACGAGATCGTCACCCAGAGCAGCGCCAGCAGCGCGGCGAACACGGCATAGACGATCGACAAACGGTCGGGACGCGGATGCAGGAAGCCGTCATAGGGCGGATCGAACGCCAGCAGCACCCATATTGCCGCCAGGAACACGGCGGCGAACACCAGGTTCGGCCGGCGCAGGGGCTCGCCGTCGCGGATCCACGCCAGGCCCATCAGCGCGATGCCGAGCGCCACCGGCAGGATGCATTCGACGCTGAGCCACAGCGCCAGCGCCGCGGTGATGCCGGCGGCGGCCCCGTCGCGCGTCCCCCGGCGTAGGGCCGCGACGCGCAACGCATAGCCCATGAACGCCGCCCAGCCAGCGACGATGGCGATGTGGTGCGTGGCGTTGCCCGCCATGCCGTAGTTGATCAAGAGCGGTGCCAGCGCCAGCACCATGCCGATGAAGCGGCGCTCCGCCGTGCCGGCGACGGGCGCGCTGGCCCAGATCGTCAGCAGGATCAGCGACACGATGCACAGCGGCCCGATCGCCGGCGCCACGATGGCGATGGCCGTGTCCCAGCCCGCGAAAAGCGCGAACGGCGCCGCCAGCGCCAGGAAGATCAGGTCGTAGGACTTGGTCCAGTGCAGCACCATGCCGAACGGCGCGTTGTCGCGCGGAAAGAACCCGCCGTTCCATCCGCCCTGGGCCAGCACGGCCTTGAGGCGCACCAGCACCATGTAGCTGTCGGGGTCCACCATTTCGCCCCGCAGCACGCCGTCATTGGCCTTCAACGCGGCGGCCAGAATCGCGGCCAGAATCATCAGCCCGGGCAGGGAATCGATCAGGACGGCGCGCGCGCCGCGTTCTTGCATCTGGTGGCCGGGGCTCATGCGCCGTCGATTATACCAGCCAGGCCGTCTTCGGTGCCGAAGGCGACGCTTTTTCCGTCGGGCGCGAAGGCAAGCGCCTCGATCTTGCCGCCGCCCGGCGGCTTGACGAACGCGGCTTCGC
Organism: Rhodospirillaceae bacterium; assembly: GCA_023266845.1. Classification (GTDB taxonomy): domain Bacteria; phylum Pseudomonadota; class Alphaproteobacteria; order JAEULC01; family JAEULC01; genus JAEULC01. The sequence goes on along the minus strand of JAHFPH010000072.1, from coordinate 14,364 downwards.
GGTTGGAAATCCGCGCCAGCGCGACGACGCCGTCGTCATAGCCCGCGGCGATAAGGTCGCCCTTGGGGTGCGCCGCCACCGACGTGACGGCGCCCGCGCGCGCGTAGCCGAGCTCGACCGGCGGCTTGCCGGTAGGGCCGGCGCCCGCGAACGGCCAGCACACCACGCGGTCCGCGCCCGAGGTGGCGAGGAAATAGGGCTGCGGCGACCATGCCATCGCGCGTATTTTCATCGGATAGCCGCTCATGCGCATGTCGCTGCCGTCGCTCAGGCGCCAGCCGTGCATTTCCATGTCTTGCATGGCGGACACGACGTATTCGCCGTCCGGGCTCCAGGTCACGCCGATATGCGAGCCGCGCCAGTTCATGACCTTGGGCTTCTGCTCGCGCCCGTGCGTCCACCACAGGGAAACGCCGTTGTAATGCGCCGTCGCCAGGCGCTTGGCTTTCGGATTGACGGCGATGCCCGCGACCGTGCCCTGGTGTTCCAGCGTCGCGAGGGGTTTTCCGTCGCGGCCGAGCATATGCACGGCCTTGCCCACCGCGGCGGCGCGGAACGAACCCGCGACGGGCGCCAGCACATGCTCGACCCATTTGCCTTTCCAGGTCTGCAAGGTGCCGACGGCGCCGTCGGCCGCCACGCGGGCGAGCTTGCCGTCGTCGCCGCCCGTGACGAACGCGGCGTCGCCGCCGTCGGCGGCCATGCACAGCACCGCGCCGTCATGCGTCTGGATTTTCTTCGGGCTCGATCTTTCGCCCGGCGCGCGCAGGGCCAGGTTGCCGTCGCCCAGCGCGATCGCCAGCGTGCCGTCGCGCGCGAAAGCCAGGGCCGCGACCGGCGCGTCCAGCTCCCAGGCCGTCACGTGCGGATCGGCCATGCGGCGGTCAGGCGGCGCAGGACTCGAAGCCGCGCCTCAGATCCTCGGCGTCCAGCTTGCGGCCGATGAACACGATGCGGCTCAAGCGTTTCTCGCCGGGTTTCCACGGGCTTGTCGGTTTGCCGTCGACCTGCATGTGCACGGCGTGCAGCACGTAGCGCTTGTCCAACCCTTGGACGTCGAGAATACCCTTGCAGCGCAGCAGGTCCTGGCCCTGGGCGGCCAGCAGGCGGCGGAACCAGGCCTCGAATTTTTGCTGCGAAATCGGCTTGTCCAGGCGCAGCGACACGCTGGTTACCTCGGGATTGTGGCGCAGCACCGACGGCGCGTCGGCGTGGTCGTGATCATGGTCGTAACCGTGATCATGGTGATCGTGGCCGTGGTTATGGTCTTCCGGCTGGCGTTCCAGGAAATCCGGCTCGACTTGCAAAATGCGGTCCAGGTCGAACGCGCCGCGATCCAGCACCTTGTCCAGCGCCACGTCGCATTCCCGGGCCTTGTGGATCGGCGCGAAGCGGTTGATGGCGCGCACGACCGACTCGACCTCGCGCAGCTCCTTGGCGCTGACCAGGTCGATCTTGTTCAGCACGATCACGTCGGCGAAGGCGATCTGCTCCTCGGCCTCGCGGCTGTCCTTCAGGCGCTGCGGCAGATGCTTGGCGTCCACGACCGTGACAATGGAATCCAGCCTGGCGCGGCCTTTCACCTCGTCGTCGACGAAGAAGGTCTGCGCCACGGGCGCGGGATCGGCCAGGCCCGTGGTCTCGATCACGATGGCGTCGAACTTGCCCCGGCGCTTCATCAGCCCGGCGATGATGCGGATCAGGTCGCCGCGCACCGTGCAGCAGATACAGCCGTTGTTCATCTCGAATACTTCTTCGTCCGCGCCCACCACCAGGTCGCCGTCGATGCCCAGTTCGCCGAATTCGTTCACGATCACGGCGTATTTCCGCCCGTGCGGCTCGGTCAGGATGCGGTTGAGCAGCGTGGTCTTGCCGGCGCCCAGAAAGCCGGTCAGCACTGTCACGGGAATTTGCGGCGCGGATGTCTGCGACATAGGGGAATCTCCAGCCCTGGCCGGGCGCTCGTCCGGCGGGGGCTGGACCCTAGCAAAGCCGGGCCGGCATTGGCTAGGCCGCCGGCGGACGCTTGAAGCGGTCGCGCGGAATTTCCGCGATCGCCGCGATTTCGATCATCAGCGCCGGATCATAGAGACGCGATACCTGAACGGTCGTGGTGACCGGGAACGGCGCGGCGAAGAACTCGCGCCTGATGTCGCCGGTTTTCATGAATTGCTCGATATCGGTCGCGTAATGCGTCAGCGACACGATGTCGCCCATGGTCCCGCCGATGCTCGCCAGCACCGCGCGGATATTCTCCAGCGTCCGGCGGACCTGCGCGCGCATGTCGCCCTTGCCCACGATCTTGCCGTCGCGGTCCAGCGCCACCTGGCCTTTCAGGTGCACCACCTGGCCCGTACCCTGGATCGCGCCAATCGCAAACGCGCCGAACGGCTTCCAGACATCGGGCGGATTGAAACTATCGACCATGCCGCACCTCGCCGGGCCGCAGGATATCAGGTTTTCACGGATTTAATGTTGGGCAGGCCGCCTCCGAGACCTCCCCCTGTCCCTTGTGCGGCCGCCCGGTGACCGTCAACCGCTGAGGCGCGCGGACTTAGTTGCCGAGCATCGCCGCTTTCAGCAGTGGCACGTTGTTGCGGAACATCTTGATGTAGGTGCCGGCAGGCCCATCCGGCTTCGACAGCGCGTCGGAATAGAGCGCGCCGCCCAGCTTGACACCCGTCTCCTTGCCGATCTGCTCGACCAGTTTCGGATTGGTGATGTTCTCGACGAACAGCGCCTTGATTTTTTGCTGTTTGATCTGACGGATCAGCGCGGCCACGCCCTTGGCCGACGGTTCGGCGTCGGTGCTGACGCCGACCGGCGCCAGGAACGTCACGCCATAGGCGCTGCCGAAATAGCCGAACGCATCGTGCGAGGTGATGACGCGGCGTTTCGCCTTCGCCACGGCGCCGATCTCGGCCTTCACCCAGGCGTCGAGCTCCTGAAGCTGTTTCTTGTAGGCGGCGGCGTTGGCCTTGTAGGTTTCGGCGCCCGCTGGGTCGGCGGCGATCAAGCCGGCCGCGATATTGTCGGCGTAGACCAGGCCGTTGCGCAGATCCTGCCAGGCATGCGGGTCGATCTTCTCGTGCTCGTCCTTCTTGGCATCGGTGCCTTGCGCATGGCCGTGCGCGTCGTCCTCATCCTTCATCTTGTTCGGCTTTATGCCTTGCGTGGCGACCATCACCTGGCCCTTGAAACCGGCACTTTGCGCCAGGCGCTCCATCCATCCCTCGAAGCCCAGGCCGTTGACAAACACGACCTTGGCATCGGCCACGGCCTTGGCGTCGCCGGGCGCGGGCTGGAACACATGCGCGTCGCCGTCCGGTCCGACCAAGGTGGTGACCGACACGCGCGACCCGCCGATCGCCTGCACCATGTCGCCCAGGATGGAAAAGCTGGCCACGGCCTTCACCGGCGTTTGGGCCGTCGCCGAACCTACCGCCAGCACGGCCGCGGTAATGGCGCTAAACAACCACCTGCAACGAGATAACATAACTATTTGAGCGCGCCCCTTTTCCAAAGCACCCGCTAGGCCCGGAGATGCGCGCGCGGCCAGTGGCGCGCGATGATCGAATCGTGCCGGCCGGCGATCAGCGAGACGACATAGATCGCCCCGGCGGTCATCACGATCGCCGGGCCCGACGGCACGTTGAGGTGATACGAGATCACCAGACCGGCCGCGCCCGAGGTGAATCCGATCGCGACCGCGATCGCCGAGAGCGGCCACACTTCGCGCGCCCAGAACCGCGCCGCGGTCGCCGGCAGCATCATCATGCCCACGGCCATCAACGTGCCCATCGCCTGGAATCCGGCCACGAGATTGACGACCACCAGCACCATGAAAGCGAGGTGATAAAGCCCGCCGCGCGCCCCGGCGGCGCTCAAGAAACCCGGATCGAAGCATTCGATCACCAGCGGGCGATAGATCGCGGCCAGGGCGAACAGCGAAACCGTACTGATCGCCGCGACCAGCAGCAGCGCGGCGTCGTCCACCGCCAGCACGGTGCCGAACAACACGCGCATCAGATCGACGTTGCTGCCATGGGTCGAAACCAGCGCCACGCCCAAGGCGAGCGAGATCAGATAGAACGCGGCGAAGCTCGCGTCCTCGCGCAACGTCGTCGCGCGCGCCGCGAGGCCCGACAGCACCGCCACCAGGATTCCGGCGACGAACCCGCCCAGGCTCATCCACCACAGCGACAAGCCGGCGACCACGAAGCCGATCGCGGCGCCCGGCAGCACGGCATGCGACATGGCGTCGCCGATCAGGCTCATGCGGCGCAGCACCAGAATCACGCCCACCGGCCCGCAGCCCAGGGATAGGGCGAGGGTCGCGACCAATGCGCGGCGCATGAAGGCGAATTCGGCGAACGGGGCGATCAGGTAATCATACGGCATCGCGCGCCTCAGGCCTGCTTGGCCGGCAGGCACAGCGCGGCTTCGTCGTCCCAGGCTTCCGACATCTGGCGCGCGCGCAACAGATTCTCGGCCGTCAGCACGTCCTTGGTGGCGCCCCAGCCCAGGCATTCGCGCGCCACCATCACCGCCTCGGGAAAGTTGTCGCGCACCTGGTCCAAGTCGTGCAGCACGGCGACGATGGTGCGGCTTTCGCCGTGCCAGCGCCGCACCAGCTCCAGAAGATCGCGGGTGGTGCGCGTGTCGATCGCGGCGAACGGTTCGTCGAGCAGGATGACCGGCGCGTCCTGCAGCATCACCCGGGCGAACAGCGCGCGCTGGAACTGCCCGGCCGACATCATGGCGACCGGACGCTCGGCGAAGCCGCTGAGCCCCACGGCGTCGAGGGCGTTGAGCGCGCGCTCGGTCGATCGCGCGTCGATTGCGCCGAGCGCCCCGACCCGCCGCCAATAGCCGATCAGCACCGCGTCCAGCACGGTGATGGGAAAAGCGCGGTCGATCTCGGCCTGTTGCGGAAGGTAGGCGATGTCCTGGTGTTTCACGCCGCTCAGTTCCACGCGGCCCTCGGCCGGGCGCAGCAGGCCGATGATCGCTTTCAGCAGCGTGGTCTTGCCCGCGCCGTTCGGACCGACCACGGCGGTAAGGCTGCCGGGCTTGAACTCGCCCGAAACGTGATGGATCGCCGGGTGCCGGTCATAGGCGACGGTCAGATCGGTGAGCTTGATCGCGGCCGCTTGCATATCCGTCAGATCCCCGCCGTCACGTCCAAAGGGCCCAGGCGACGGCGGCCCATAGCACGAAGGCGGCCACGGCCATGCGCGCAAGGCGAACGCCGGCCGCGCTGGCCAAAGGCGAAGCTCGCAGCCCCCGGGCCGCCGGATGCGCGCGGCCCGGATGGGCTGCATGGCCATGACCCGAATGGGTGTGGTCGTGTTCCGCGGGCTTCAGCAACGCAAGCTCCCCAGAGTATATTTGTTATATTATCACATTCCTTTTGAGGGCCAGCAATTTGAATCTGCTGCATAAGCGAGCAAAGTCATGTTGCAGCGCACAATAAGCCTTGACTTTCGGCGGGAATGAGCCAAATTAGCGTTGTGCTGCAGTGCAGCATGAAATTCGGCCGCAGGCCCCCCGGCGGCCTTTTACAGTTGGAAAGGACAAGCGATGAACACCACCGCCAAGAAGACATTCAAGGCCGCGAAGCCGTTCGAGGACGCGGTCGCCGTCAGCAAGGAGACGTTGGACATGTTCGTGAAATCCGGCACCGAGGCAGCCCAGAAGGGCTATGAGCAGGCCGTGCAGATGACCCAGGAGCATGTGACCAAGGCGAACTCGGCCTTCATCAAGGGCTACGAGGACATCCAGGGCTTCGGCAAGCAGAACCTGGACGCGCTGGTAACGGCCGGCACGATCTGGGCCAAGGGCGCCGAGGCGATCTCCAAGCAGGTGATGGCGCTGACGCAGAACTCGATGCAGAGCACGGTCGGCGCCGCCAAGGCGATGCTGGCCTGCAAGACCCTGCGCGAGGTGATCGACCTGAACGCCGACTTCGCGCGCTCGAACTTCGATGCGCTGGTCGCCGAGGGCACCAAGCTCAGCGAGATGTCGTTCCAGGTCGCCAATGACGCGATCGCGCCGATCCAGGCGCGTGTCAACGTGGCGGTCGAGAAGCTCGCCAAGCCGCTCGCGGCCTAAACAAGCCGCTCGCGGCCTAAAACCGCGCCCGGGCGACTCACCTCGCCCGGATTTGAGACGATCGAAGCGACGGGCCCGGGGCGGCAAGCCTCCGGGCCCGTGATGCTTTGGGGCCGGGCCCAGGTCTCAAGGCTCAAGTCTTAACTCCAGCCGCAGCCACCCCATATTAGTATCAGCAAGACCAAGGCAGGTCCGGCCGGGCGGTTTGGCCGGGTCGGGCGGTTTGCTATGATGCAGGCCCCTTTGGCACGAAGCTTGAAAGGCCGATGAGGTTAGGGCTGGACTTGGGATGAGCGGCATCGACAGGCGCGACGACTCCGGCACGACGACGGGCGTGGTCGTAAAGGCCAAGCCCAAGACCAAGAAGCCGTCGATGTACAAGGTGCTGATGCTGAACGACGACTACACGCCGATGGAGTTCGTCGTCCACATCCTGGAACGGTTCTTCCACAAGACCAGGGAAGAAGCCACGCGAATCATGCTTCACGTACATCGCAGGGGAGTGGGGATTTGCGGCGTGTATACTTACGAGGTGGCGGAGACCAAGGTGACGCAGGTGATGGATTTCGCCCGGCGGCACCAGCATCCGCTGCAATGCACGATGGAGAAGGAATGACCCGTGCTGTCGCGCAATCTTGAACAGACGCTGCATCGCGCGCTCGCGCATGCCAACAAGCGCAACCATGAATACGGCACGCTCGAGCATCTGCTGCTGGCGCTGACCGACGACCAGGACGCGGTCGCGGTCTTGCGCGCCTGCGGGGTCGATATCGACCGGCTGAAGCGCGACGTGTCCGCGTACCTGGACAACGAGCTGGGCGGGCTGGTCACCGGCGGGACCGAGGACGCCAAGCCCACCGCCAGCTTCCAGCGCGTGCTGCAGCGCGCGATCGTGCATGTGCAATCCAGCGGCCGCGAGGAAGTGACTGGCGCCAACGTGCTGGTCGCCATGTTCGCCGAGCGCGAATCGCACGCCGTGTTCTTCCTGCAGGAGCAGGAAATGTCGCGGTTGGACGCGGTCAACTACATGTCGCACGGCATTGCCAAAGTGGCCGGCCGCGGCGAGCAGCGCCGCGTGCGCGGGGCCGACGAGGAAGACAAGCCGGAACAGCGCGGCAAGAAGGGCCACGAGGCGCTCGACGCCTATTGCGTCAACCTGAACAAGAAGGCCCAGAACGGCAAGATCGACCCGCTGATCGGCCGCCAGGCCGAGGTGGACCGCACGATCCAGATTCTCTGCCGGCGCTCGAAGAACAACCCGCTTTACGTCGGCGAGCCGGGCGTGGGCAAGACCGCGATCGCGGAAGGGCTGGCGCGGCGCATCACCAAGGGCGAAGTGCCCGAGGTGCTGAAGGACGCCACCATCTTCGCGCTCGACATGGGCGCGCTTTTGGCCGGCACGCGTTATCGCGGCGATTTCGAGGAGCGGCTGAAGACGGTTCTGTCCGAGCTCGAGAACACCGCCGGCGCGATCCTGTTCATCGACGAAATCCACACGGTGATCGGCGCGGGCGCCACCTCGGGCGGCGCGATGGACGCGTCCAACCTTTTGAAGCCGGCGCTCGCCAGCGGCACGCTGCGCTGCATCGGCTCGACCACCTACAAGGAATACCGCAACTACTTCGAGAAGGACCGCGCGCTGGTGCGCCGCTTCCAGAAGATCGACGTCAACGAGCCGTCGGTCGAGGACACGGTGAAAATCCTGCGCGGCCTTAAGCCGTATTACGAGGCGCATCACCGCGTGCGCTACACCGCCGAGGCGATCCGCGCGGCGGTCGATCTTTCGGCGCGCTACATCAACGACCGCAAGCTGCCGGACAAGGCGATCGACGTGATCGACGAAGTCGGCGCGATGCAGATGCTGGTGCCGCCGTCCAAGCGCAAGCGCACCATCACGGTCAAGGACATCGAGGCGGTGGTTTCGACCATCGCGCGCATTCCGCCCAAGAGCGTGTCGCACGACGACAAGGAAGTGCTGCGCACGCTGGAACGCGACATCAAGGCGATGGTCTATGGCCAAGACGAGGCGATCGCCACGCTTGCCAGCGCCATCAAGCTGGCGCGCGCGGGCCTGCGCGAGCCGGAAAAACCCATCGGCAGCTACCTGTTTTCGGGCCCCACCGGCGTCGGCAAGACCGAGGTCGCCCGCCAGCTCGCCAAGACCATGGCGATCGAGCTGATCCGCTTCGACATGTCGGAATACATGGAACGGCACAGCGTATCGCGCCTGATCGGCGCGCCGCCGGGCTATGTCGGCTTCGACCAGGGCGGGTTGTTGACCGACCAGATCGATCAGCATCCGCACAGCGTTCTGTTGCTCGATGAGATCGAGAAGGCGCATCTCGACCTGTTCAACATCCTGTTGCAGGTGATGGACCACGGCAAGCTCACCGACCACAACGGCAAGTCGGTCGATTTCCGCAACGTGATCCTGATCATGACCACGAACGCGGGCGCATCCGAGCTGGCTAAGGCGCCGATCGGCTTCGAGCGCACGGCGCGCGCGGGCGAGGATACCGAGGCGATCAACCGCATGTTCACGCCGGAATTCCGCAACCGCCTGGACGCCACCATCACGTTCAAGGGCCTGACGCCCGAGATCATCAGCCGCGTGGTCGACAAGTTCGTGATGCAGCTCGAAAGCCAGCTCGGCGACCGGCAGGTCACGATCGAGCTCAGCGAGGCGGCGCGCAAATTTCTGGCCGAGAAGGGCTACGACCCGCAATTCGGCGCGCGGCCGCTGGCGCGCGTGATCCAGGAGAACATCAAGAAGCCGCTGGCCGACGAGCTTTTGTTCGGCAAGCTCACCCAGGGCGGCACGGTGCGCGTCGACCTGAAGGACGGGAAGCTCAGCTTCGTCATCCCCGATCCGCTGTTGCCGCCCGCCGCCAAGCCCGCGGAGGGCGAGAGCGAGCCGCCGAAGGAACCGAAAGTCTCCGAAACCGTGCCGTGAGCGGCGGCGGCCTTACAGCGACACCGCCAGCAACAGCCCGACCGTCGTCAGCAGGATCAGCCCGTCGGGCCGATCGAACAGCGCGCTGAGGCGCCACGCCCTGTGCGCCGCCCGCGCGTGCTCGCGGGCGAAATAGATTTCGCTCATTTCTTGCTCCCTGACCCTTATTCAGCGCCAAGTCCCCGCCCGGCGCTGGCGGGCTTAAAGCAACATCGCCAGCGTCGCGCCACCGACCGCGATCACCATCGCCGCGTCCAGAGCCAGATAGGCAAGGCCCTTTCGCAGGTTGATGCTCGCACGGCTTTTGTCGCGGTGCTGGGTCGCGCGGCTTTCGCCGCGGTGCTGGTTCGCGCGGCTTTCGCCGCGGTGCTGGAATGTGTCCGCCCGCACTTCGTCCGAAGGGCAAATCATCGGCCACCTCGTTTGCATCGTCGTCATGGTCTTTCTCCCCTGGGCGGTAGCGATGCCGAGATTGGCAGGGGGGTGAAGGAAAATCTGTGACAGGCGTCACAGTGAACGCGCATAACGCAGGGTTAGCGCGCAGGGGTCAGGCACTTTAATCTGCTGGCGAAAACGTCGATTCCAAGGGAGGTCAAGAACCCCGCCATGCCCAAGACGAACAGCAGCGTGTAGTTGCCGGTCCGGGCGAATAGGAAGGACAACAGATAGGCCGCCGCCGCCTGGCCCAGGGCGAAGGACATGGTGGTCACGCTCCAGGCCGCGCGGCGGCCCTGGTCGCTGTCGGGGATCAACTCGTGCACGCGGCCGAGCGCCACGGCCACGAGACCCGGCATCAACGCGCCGACGATCATGCTCGAGGCGACCATCGCCACGGGATGCGCAGTCGCGGCCATCAGCGCCACCGCCGCGGCCTGCGTCACGAAAGCCAGCCGCAGCGTCGCGCCGAAACCGATGCGGTCGGCGATGAACCCGCTGACCACCGGCCCCATCATCGCGCCCAACCCGAACAGCACCCAGTACCGCGCGCCGATGTCCAGGCCCTGATCCAATCCGCGCGCCACATAGTCCACCAGGAACACCATGTGCGGCACCAGACCCAGGCCCGTGATGCCATAGGCGAGATAGAACGCTTTCATCGCCGGGCTGAGATGCGGCTTTTGCGGTGGCGAGGCTTGCGGCGCGGTGTCGAGCTTCGCGTCGTGGCGCGGCCACCAGCGCCAGGCGATCGCGGTCAGCAGCGTCGACAGCGCGCCGAGCGCGCACCAGGTTTCCACCAAGCCCAGGCGCATCAGCAGCGGCACCAGCGTGCCCGAGGCGGCGATGCCCAGGCCCACGCCGGTGAAAATCCCGCCGCTCGCCAATCCGCGCCGCGCCGCCGGCACGTGCGGCAGGACCGCAGGCGCCGCCAGCACCATCAGCGCGCCGCCGGCGATGCCCGACAACAGGCGCCAGACGAAGAACCAGGCGAGCGACAGCGGCACGGCGCAGGCGAAGAACGACGCGGCCGCCAGCGCCATCATCGCCCTTATTGCGCCTATGGCTCCCAGGCGCGAAGCGGCCGGCCGCCCCAGCCACGCGCCGGCGAGATAGCCGGCCAGATTGGCCGCGCCGAGATAGATGACGTCCGACTCGCTGAACCAGCCAGCCTCGATCAGCGGCGGAATCAGCGGCGTGTAAGCGAAACGCGCCAGTCCGATACCCACCAGGCTGGCGCAGGCGCCCGCCAGCGTCGCCCGCCAGACGAAAGCGGCGCTGTCGCTTGAAGAGGATTGCAAGGGGCTATTCCGCTTTGCTCGTTGTGTTGCGGGCCTATTCGGCCCTTTTGGCCCACTTGGCGGCCTGGGCGGGATCCTTGGCCTGGCCGTACAATCCCTCGCCGTAGATTTTCGCCAGCATCGCCATGGCGCCGAAATGCCCGGCCTCGGCGGCGCGGCGGTACCAGGTCACGGCCTCAGCCGGATCGGATTTCACGCCGCGGCCCATGAGCAGGGCCTCGGCCACGTCGTACATGCCGATCCCGTCGCCCAATCCCGCCAGGCGCAGGCTGGACGCATAGGCGTCTTCGTGCCGGCCCACGCGTTCATAGGCGATCACCGCGACCTTGTGGGCGGCGGCGCGGTTGGGGTCGAGCTTCAGCGCCCGCTCGATCGCCGCGGCCGCTTCGGCGAAGCGGTAATCGGTCGCGAGCGACGTGGCGTAGTCGAACCAGGCCTCGGGATCGTCGGGCCGGTCTTGAACGATCGCGCCGTATTCACCCGTGCCGCCCATGCCGTCGCCCACGTCCATGAACGCGCGGGCAAGCGCACGGCGCAACGCAAGGTCTTTCGGCTCGGCTTCCAGCGCCTTGGTGCAGGACAGCACTTTGTCCTGGCCGCGCGCGGTCAGGCAGCTCGCGCGCCAATCCTGGGCGAGGGCGGAAGCGGCCGCGACAAGCAACGCGGCGAGCGCGAGCGGAATCGTGCGGAACATCGCTCGATGATACTCAAGCCCCGTCCGCGTTGCGATAGGGCGAATGCTCGGCCAGCGCGGCGCGCTCATGGCCGACCATCATGCGCTCGCGCTTCAGGTAGTCGGCGACCGCCTTGCGGAACCCGGCATCGCCGATCCAATGCGCGCTGTATGTCGCGACCGGCAGATAGCCGCGCTGGATCTTGTGCGGCCCCTGGGCGCCGGCCTCGACGCGGCGTAAGGCCTGCGCGATCGCCCAGTCGATCGCCTGGTAGTAGCAGCATTCGAAATGCAGCAACGGCCAGTCGCCCTGGCAGCCCCAGTTGCGGCCGTAGAGCGCCTCGGACCCCGCGAGGTTCAGCGCGCCGGCGATCCAATCGCCGTCCTTCTCCGCCATCATCAGCACGATTTTGTCGCCGAGGCGTTGGCCAAGCAGCTCGAAGAATTCGCGGTTCAGGTAGGGGCTGCCCCATTTGCGATCCGAGGTCGAGATGTAGAAATCGAAGAACGCGTCCCAAACCTCGCTCGTCAGGTCCGCGCCGCTGAGCGGCTTGACGACGATGCCCGGCGCCAGCGCGTCGCGGCGTTCCTTGCGGATCTGCTTGCGCTTGCGCGAGTTGAGGGTGCCGAGGAAATCCTCGAACGTTCCATAGTTCGCGTTCAGCCAATGGAACTGCGTGCCCTCGCGCAACAGGCATCCGGCGGACTCGAACAGCGTTGCCTCGTCGGCGCCGCAGAACGTGACATGCAGCGACGAAACTTCCATGCGCCGCGCCACTTCGACCAGGCCGCGGGCGATCGCGGTGCGAATCGTCCCGGCCTCCATGCCGGGACGGACCAGAAGCCGCGGGCCGGGCACGGGCGAAAACGGCACGGCGGCTTGCAGCTTCGGGTAATATTTTCCGCCCGCGCGCTCATACGCTTCGGCCCAGCCATGGTCGAACACGTATTCGCCCTGGGAATGGGTTTTCAGGTACATCGGCACGACGCCGACCACGCGCTTGGCTGCGTCGCGCGCCACCAAGTGGCGCGGAAACCAGCCCGTGTCTCGGCCGACCGAGCCGGAATCCTCGAGCGCGCTTAAAAACGCATACCCGACGAAGGGATTGCCGGCGCCGGCGCAGGCGTTCCAGTCCTCAGGCCCGACCTCGCCGATCTTCTCGGCGAGGCTCAGCTCCAGCGCGCCGTCGCCGTCGGGCATCGCGCGCTCAAACCAGCTCGAAAATCGCCTCGACCTCGGTCGCGACGCCGAGCGGCAGCGAGACCGAGCCGACGGCGGCGCGCGCATGCTTGCCGGCGTCGCCGAACACCTGCACCAGCAGGTCCGAGGCCCCGTTGATCACCTTGGGATGGTCGTGGAAATCGGGCGGGCAGTTGACGAAGCCCGTCACCTTGCAGCAGCGCTTGATCCGGTCGAGATCGCCGCCGCAGGCCGCCTTGGCCTGGGCGATGACGTTGAGCCCGCACAGCCGCGCCGCCTCGTAACCCTGCTCGACCGTGAACTCGCGCCCCACCTTGCCGACGAATTTGAGCTCCCCGTTCCAGAACGTCACCTGGCCCGCGACGAACAAAAGCTTGCCCGCGATCACCGTGGGCACGTAGTTGGCCGCGGGCGCGGCGGCCCTCGGCAGCTCGATCTTCAATTCCGTCAGGCGCGCTTCGACTTTGCCGGGCATTTTGCGTTCTCCGTTTGGGACGATGGATGCAGGTTAGCCGAGGCGCGCCATCGCGCCAACCCGGGGCTGCCGAGAAGAAAAAACGGGGTGCGTGTTGCCACGCACCCCGCAAGGTACAGGGAGCACTGATGTCGGGACTAGTGGGCGGAGGCTGACATCACCTGCATCCGCCACATGCGCCGCCCGTAGGCGACGCATCTCTTGGCGCCTTGTCGGCGCGCATCGTGAAATCGTTCAACTGCATCCGCTGGTGCCGCCGCAGGTGTCGCATTTCAGGCACGTGCCGTTGCGCACCAGCGTGAAATTTCCGCATTCCGGGCAGGGGTCGCCCTCGTAGCCCCTGAGCTTCGCGGCGCGGATGCGCGTAAGCCGCATATCCACGGCGTCCATCACCTCGGCCGCCACCGCGACCGCCTCGACCTTCGGGCGCTTCTCGGCCTTGGCCAGCGCGCCGGCATGGGCTGTGGCATGGGGCGGGGCAAGGGATGCGGCATGGGCTTGGCCGCCGCCCGCGCCATTGGCATGGCCGTTGGTGTAGGCGCCGTTGCCGGCATGCGCGCCGACCGGGCCGTTGGCGCCGGCATTGACCGCGTGCGCGGAGCCGGCGCCGTTCGCGCCGTTGGTTCCGTTGGCGCCGCCGCGGAACACCAGGAAGCTGTTGCGCACATAGCCGGTGGACGCGATGCGCTTCAGCTGCGCCTCGCTGGCCGCGTTCGCGGGCTGCGCCGAGCCGTCGTTCAGGCCGTTTCCCACGCTGTCGGGCGCCATGTCGTCGGGCCGCGCATGGGCCAGGTCGGTGCGGCCGAGATACGAGATCGCCAGCTCGCGGAAGATGTAGTCGAGCACGCTGGTCGCCATCTTGATCGCGTCGTTGCCCTGGACTGCACCGGAAGGTTCAAAACGCGTGAAGGTGAACGCCTCGACGAACTGCTCCAGCGGCACGCCGTATTGCAGGCCCATCGACACGGAAATGGCGAAGCCGTCCATCAGCGCGCGGAAGGCCGAGCCTTCCTTGTGCATGTCGATGAAGATCTCGCCGATCCGCCCGTCCTCGTACTCGCCGGTGCGCAGATAGACCTTGTGGCCGCCGACGGTCGCCTTTTGCGTATAGCCCTTGCGGCGCTGCGGCAGGCGGCGGCGCTCGCCGGCGCGTTCGATCACCCGCTCGATGACCTTCTCGACCATTTTTTCCGCCACGAGCGCGGCGCGCGC
>JAHFPH010000071.1 GCA_023266845.1 Rhodospirillaceae bacterium | reverse complement strand
TACATGATGTCGTAGAGCTTGCCGCGCGTGTTTTCGTAAAGCGTCCAACCGCGCGCCGAAAGCTCGCGCTTCATCAGTTCCGACGCCCAGCCCCCCAGGTACAGTTCCTTACGACGGGGCTGCAGCGGGTTGACGATCTGCTCGAAGGCCGCGGCGGTTTGCGAGGAGCGCGGCGTCCACAGCAGCTCGTCCACCGGCACGAACACCAGCGCGTCGCGATCGGCCGACAGCGCAACCGGCAAGCCGTGGATCACGCCGAGATTGTCGATTCGGTTTCCCTGGGCCACATAGCCCGCCATCATCTGGGCGATGCGCTGATAGAGGAACGCTTCGTCAGGATCGTCGGCCACGTTCGCCAATCGCAAGAAGGATTCCAGCTGGCGCGCGCCGCGCAGCGCCGCCAGCGACTGCACCAAGACGGTCTGCACGCCAGGGTTATAGGCGGCGTTGGCCAGGAACGCGCGCGTATCCTCGACCGGCACGCCCAGGCCGCGCAGCGTGTCGTAATTGACCTCGCGCAGCTCCGCCGGGGTGCGGTCGCGCAGCAGCGCCGTCATATTCTGGCTGGTACGGGTGAGCGTGAACACCATGCCGATGCCGCCGGGCATCGCCATCGTCGCCACGGACATGGTAAGGCCGCCCAGCGCCTCGGCCCGCGCCAGATCGCCGATCTGGTCTTGCAGCACCTTGTTCTCGCTGTAGGGCGAGACGTTGTAGCGCACGGCGATCTCGCGCCTTTTCGCCGCCGCGCCCGAAGCGCTGGCGATCACGCCGTCGTCGCTTTTGTTCGAGCTGCCCAGCGAATCGCCGATGCGCCCGAACATCGCGCCTATGCCGCGGGGAACGCCGCTGATCGTGCCGCCTGGGTCCTGCACCAAGTTTCCTACCGCGCGGATCGGCGCGCCGGCCGCCTTGCCCAGCGCCTTGCCATAGGCCTCGGTCTTGCTGGTGTCCTCCAGCGCCTGGATGGCATAGAGCTCGCGCAGGCGCAGCACCAGCGCGTCGTAGCCATAGGCCTTCATCGGCCCCCATTTGGTCTGCAGCGTGAACAGATAGGTGTGAACGACCACCGGCACCGCGTCGTCCACCTTGTGGATCGAGCTTTGGTACTGCGCGGGTTGCAGCAGCCGCGACGCCTGGCGCGGCGCCTCGCTGTCGAATTGCTGGGCCATCGCCGGCAGCGCGGTCAGCAGGCCGATGAGGCCATACGCCGATACGCGCGACACGATGGCGACGTTGTCGCGCCCCGTTTGTAAGTTCATGAATGCCTTCGCTCCGGTTGGTGACGGCTGCAATCGAAGTCGCCGCCTTGCAATCGCGGCTGAAGGAAAATCTTATATCAGTTATGTCCTGCCCGGGCACCGGCGATGGAAAGCAATCCGTCCGCGGCGCCGTGTCGGCTGCGACTACAGCGCCGTTTCGTAGCATTGGGCGCCGCAGGCCGCGCCGGGATAAGACGCGATGGGACGGAAGCCCGTGGTCTGGTACAGCGCGTCGGCCGCGCGCATGGCGGCAGGCACGGTGCTGAGGCGCACCGCGCCGTAGCCGCGCGCGGCCGCCTCGCGCAAAACCGCCTCGACCAGCCTGCGGCCGAGGCCGCGTCCGCGCTGCTCGGGCCGCACGTAGAGCCGCTTCATCTCAGCGACGCCCGGTTCGAGCTGGCGGAACGCCACCACGCCCACGGGCTTGCCGTGTCCGTCGCGCGCCAGAAGAATGCCGCCCAGGGGCAGCGCGCAATCGCCGGGCAGGGCCGCCAGCTCATCCTCGAAATCCGCGAAGCATTGCGCGGCGCCGCCGGCGAAAGCGGTTTCGTAGTCGCGGAACAGCGCGCGCACGTCGTCCAGCGTCGACGCGCCGGCGGGCGCGATACGCGGCGGCTGCAGGGCGCGGGCGGCGGCTTTAGACATCGATGCTGCCTTCGAGATACGGCGCGACGCGGCCGGCGATGCGCACCCGCTCGCCCCGCAGTTCGACCTGAAGCTCGCCGCCGCGCACGGAGAGCTGACGCGCCTTGAGCTTGGTCTTGCCCAGGACCCCGGCCCAATAGGGCGTTAGCATGCAATGCGCCGAGCCCGTGACCGGGTCCTCGTCGATGCCGTGGCTGGGCGCGAAGAAGCGCGAGACGAAATCGCAATCCTCGCCGGGAGCGGTGACGATCACCGGCTTGTCCAGGCGCTTCAACGCGGCGAAATCGGGCTTCAGCGTCTTGACCGCATGCGCGCTGCCAAGAACGCAGAGGTAGTCGCGCGACCCGGCCAGCACCTGCGCCGCCCTCGCGCCCAGCGCCAACTCGAGCCCGTCGGGCGCGGCGGCCGGCGCGGATGGCCACACTGGAAAATCCAGCACGTACAGATCGCCTTCCCGATCCACGCCCAGGTCGCCCGCGCGGCGGGTCGAGAAGCTTACGCTCTTCCGCCGAGGTTCCATGTGCGTCATCACCACCGCGGCGGAAGCCAACGTGGCGTGGCCGCAGAGAGCCGCCTCGACCGTGGGGGTGAACCAGCGGATCGCGTATTTTCCGTCGCCGCCGACGAAATACGCGGTCTCGGCCAGATTGTTCTCGGCGGCGATCGCCTGCATGGTCGCTTCGGGCAACCAGTCCTTGAGCGGGCACACCGCCGCCGGGTTGCCCGAAAACACGCGCGAGGCGAAGGCGTCGAGTTGATATAGCGAAAGTTTCATGGCACGTCCCATCATCAACGCAAAGACTGAGCGGCGCGTGGGGCTGTGTCGCGCACCGACAACGCCGCTATAGATCCCAGCCCGCACACCAGCGGCAACACGGCAAGCGCCAAATGATACGCGTGGGGCGAATATTGGCGCGCGCCGTCGACCGAAGCTCCGTCCCAGAGCTGGTCTAAAATAAAACCGATGAACGGCTGCAGCAGCGCGCCACTCGCAATGACGCAAGTATTCACCAGGCCGAGGACCGTGCCGCTGATCGCCGGCGGATTCGATTCGCGCGCGAGGGCAATACCGACGACATAACACGACGAGACGACGCCCGTGGCCGCCATCAGCGCGGCCAGGGCCGCCGCTGGTGCTTCCGTCAAAAGCGGCAGGGCGGCCAGCAAGACGGTCGCTGCAATCGCGCCGGCCGCCATGATTGCACGCCGGCGGCCGAAGCGGTCGGAAAGACCGCCGAGCGCCGGCGAGCCAACCGCCCATGCAAGAAACATGAACGAGGTGATCCCCGCGGCCGACGCACGGTCCATGCCATGAACCTGGATCAGATACGGCACGGCCCATAGACCGCCGAACGCCACCATGGGGCCCACCATCGCCATGCCGAACAATCCGCACAGCCAGGTCTGGCGATTGGCCATGGCCATGCGCAGCCCGGCAATGGTGGATATCGCGCGACGGCCGCGCTGGGACTGTTCCCCGGTCGCCAGAAAAAGAAGGGGGGCCAATACCAAGCCGGTCGCGGCAAGCACGTACATGCCCGTGCGCCAGCCATAAGCGCCGACGACGAATCCCAGCGGGGCCTGGCCCGCGATGGCGCCGAGCATCCCAAGAGCCTGCGTGCCGCCGGCAAGCGAGGCGAAACGCCGGGGAGCAAAATGCTGGGCGATGACGGTCAGCGCTCCGACCCAGCTGACCGCCGCGCCTGCGCCGATCAGAAACCGGCCGAGATAGGCGAGCGGCACCCCGTCGGAGACTGCGAACAGCGCGCAACCCGCGCCGGCCACAGCCGCGCCCGCGCTCAACAGCCGACGCGCGCCGAAACGGTCGAGCAAGATGCCGATCGGGATCTGCAGCGCGGCATAGGCGTAGAAATAGAAAGCCGACAGGTTGCCGAGGATGGCGGCCCCGACCGCGAAGTCGCGCATAAGCTCCTCGACCATCACCGACGGAGCGACGCGCGTGGCGAACGCGTAGAAGAAGAACAACGAGGCCAACAGCCACGCCGTCCAGTCGCGCAACCCGGCGGCGGCGCGGCTTTCTCCGTCCGCGGTTTGGTTCGCGATATCGACCGCGCCGGTCATTCGGTCCGGCCGGGCCTGCGTGGCCGGCCCCGCGTTTCAGCCATCGGCGCGACCGCCGGCGGCGAGCCGGCGCACCAGCCGCTGCTTGACCGAAGGCCACTCGTCGTTGGTGATGCTGAAATAGACGCTGTGCCGCAAGCGCCCGCTGGCGCAGATCACGTGGTTGCGGAAGATGCCTTCCTCGGTCGCGCCGAGGCGCGTGAGCGCGGTGCGCGACTGGATGTTCAGCGAATCGGTCTTGAACTCGACGCGGATGCAGCCCCAGGTCTCGAAGGCGTGGGTCAGCATCAACAGCTTCGCCTCGGTGTTGGCGGCCGAGCGCTGATGCGCGCGCGCGACCAGCGTCCAGCCGATCTCGGCGCGCTTGTTGGCGCGGTCGATATTGGCGAAGCGCGTGGTGCCGACCAGCTTGCCGCTCGCGCGCTGGGTGGTGGCGAAGGGCACGGCCGTGCCCGCGCGCTGCCAGGCCAGGGCTTCGGCGATGTAGGCGCGCACGTCCTCGCGCGTCTGCATGGGTTTGGGGAACCACTGCGTCAGCGTGGGATCGAGAATGGCGAAAACCTCCGCCTCGTGCGCCTCGGTCAGCGGCACCATGCGGATGTCCGCGCCCTCGAGCGTCACGGGCTTCACGTCCATCGCGTTCAACGGCCCCTCGTTCGTCTTGTGCGTCGCGCCGGGAAGCATCGCTTAAAACGCCTCAATCGCGCCAGAACGGCTTGTCGGTCTCGCGCAGCACGTCGGCCGGCGAGATGCCCATGTCGTCGAGCAGGCGGTCGCTGAGCGTGGCCAGCAGGCGGCGTTCGCGCGCACGTTCCTGCCACGCCATCAGACTATCCGCCGCCCGGCGCAGCGCGCCGCCGAAGCCCTGGAAGAACGCGCCCGGCGCCAAAATCGCGCCCGCGGCGCCCAGCCGCTGCCGAATTGTCATGGCCAATCGCTCCCAATTGTCTTGATACAAATTAATACAATTGACTTTTGCACCCAGTCAATTCAAACATTGTCACCATGACAAGCTGGAAGCCCGATCTCGCATCGCGCGGCGGCCCGCGTTATCAGGCGCTGGCCGAGGCGATCGCCGAGGCCGTGCGCGTGGGCGAGCTTGCGCCCGGGGCCAAGCTGCCGCCGCAGCGCGACCTGGCATGGAAGCTGAAGGTCACCGTCGGTACGGTGGGCCGCGCCTATGCGCTGGCCGAGCAGCGCCGGCTGGTGTCGGGCCATGTGGGACGCGGCACGTTCGTGCTGGATCCGGCGGGCGATCCCACCGCCGACACGGCGCCCGACGGCGGCGTGCTCGATCTGACGCGCAACACGCCGACGGTGAGCATACCGGCCTCGGTGCTGGGCGCGACCTTGGAAGAAATGAGCCGCATGCCGGGCCTGGGCGGTTTCCTGGGCTACATGTCCGAGGCGGCTGAGCGGCGCTATCGCCTGACGGCATCGTCTTGGATGAAACGGGTGGCCCTGGACGCAGCGCCCGAGCGCATCGTGCTGACATGCGGCGCGCAGCATGCCCTGGCGGTGGCGCTGCTGACGCTGGCCAAGCCGGGCGACACGGTGCTGACCGAGCGCATGACGTTCAACGGTGTGGCCGACGCCATCCGGCTGGGCGGCGGAAAACCGCTGGGTGTGGCGATGGACGACGAGGGCGCGCTGCCCGAGGCGATCGACCGCGCCGCGCGCCAGACCGGCGCGAAGCTTATTTTCCTGACACCGACCATCCACAGCCCGACCACGTCGGTCATGGGCGCCAAGCGCCGCCGCGCCGTTGCCGAGGTGCTGCGCGCGCGCCAGATGATCCTGATCGAGGACGACGTTTACGGTTATCTGTCCAAGGAACGCTCGGCGCCGATCGCGGCGCTGACGCCCGATCACACGATCTATATCGCCAGTATGTCGAAATGCATGGCGCCAGGGCTGCGCGTCGCGTGGCTCGCGGCGCCGCCGCATTTGGTCGAGCGCTTGACCGACACGCTGCACGCCACCACCCTGGGCCTGCCTGCGTTCGGGCCCGAGATCGTCGCGCGCTGGATTGAGAGCGGCACCGCCGAGCGCATTGTCGATGCGCTGCGCGCCGAAACCGAACTGCGCCACGGCATGGCGGCGGCGGCGTTCAGGGACATACGCTGGCGCGGCCGGCCCGATTCAATGCACGCCTTCGTCGAGCTGCCGGAAAGCTGGCGGGCGGGCGACTTCGCCGCCGAGGCGGAGCGGCGCGGCGTCAGGATCTGCACCGCCGCCCAGTTCGCGATCGAGCCGGAGGCGGCGCCAAACGCGATCCGCGTGGCTTTGTGCGCCATGCGCGACCGCGAAACCTTGCGGCGCGCGCTGGACGTATTGTCGGCCCTGCTGCACGCGCGGCCCGCCGAGTCGGCCGAAACCCTGCGCCGCCGCGTCGTCTGAGTTTCCGTCCCGCGTCATGCCATGCCCGAGCTGATCGGCCCCTTGTTCCTGTTCGCCCTGACCATGGCCCTCACGCCGGGACCGAACAACATCATGGTCACGGCCTCGGCGGCGAATTTCGGCTTTCGGCGCGCCGTGCCGCACATGGTCGGCGTCACCCTGGGCTTCGTGCTGATGCTGGCGGCCGTGGGGCTGGGCCTAGCCGGACTGTTCCAGGCCGAGCCGCGCCTGCATCTGGCGATGAAATACCTGGGCGCTGCCTATCTTCTGTACCTAGCTTGGCGCATCGCCCGGGCGGGCGACAGCGATGGTCAGAACGGGCGTGCCCGGCCGATCGGTTTCGTCGAGGCCGTCCTGTTCCAGTGGATCAACCCCAAGGCGTGGATCATCGCGTTGGGGGCGCTCACGGCCTATACGAGCGTGGGCGGCTCGATGCTGAACGACGTGGGATTGATCGTCGCCGTGTTCGCGGTGGTGACGTTTCCGTCGCTGGCCGTCTGGGCGCTGTTCGGCGCGGGATTGGGACGCTGGCTCAAGCGCCCCGGGGCGCGGGCGGCCTTCAACTGGTCGATGGCCGCCCTTTTGGCCCTGTCGTTGATCCCGGTGCTGCGCTAGGCCCCGAGGCTCAGGCGTCGATGCCGTAGTTGCGGCGCAGCGCGCGCACGGCGGCGGGCTCGACCGAGAAATAGGCGGCGATCTGGCCCTCGGACAGGCCCAGATCGATCAGCGCGGCCAAGGCGGCAGGTTCGATCGGCCACATAACCCCCTCCACGAAGCTGCGTTCCAGCGCGACCTCCAGCGAACGTCGCGACATCGGGTGCGCATCGGCCATCATGGCGCCCTCCAATGGCTTCACGTTTGCAGTGTTCGCACACTCCCGCATGATCGTGACCAGAAAATGGCAACCCCGTGGCCATTGCGTGATCGCTCCCGGCGTCATTTTTCCGCAAGAAAAGCGCGCAGGGTTTACGCGTATGCCGCGTGGAATGCGCTTCAGGCGTCGCGATACGCGATGCTGACGATCTCGATCGCCTGCGGCCCCGCTGGAGTGCGCACCTCGACCGTGTCGCCCTCGCGCGCTTTCAACAGCGCGCGCGCCACGGGCGAGGTCCAGCTTATCTCGCCCAGCTCCGAGCGCGTCTCGTCGACGCCGACGATGCGCACCGTGCGTTCCTTGCCGCTTGGGTCGGCATAGGTGACGGTGGCGCCGAAAAACACCCGGTCGCGGTTCTTTTGTTCCCCGGGATCGACCGGCTCGGCGATCTCGATGCGCTTTGCCAGGAACCGCATCCGGCGGTCGATCTCGCGCAAGCGGCGCTTGCCGTAGATGTAGTCGCCGTTTTCCGAACGGTCGCCGTTGCCCGCCGCCCAGGACACGACCTCGACCACCTTCGGCCGCTCGACCTGGCGCAACTGCTTCAATTCATCGTGCAGGCGCTGCAGTCCCCGGGGCGTGATGTAGTTCTTGACGCCCGGCGGCAGGGCGGGCGCGCCGTCGTCGGCCGCGTCGCCGCTTTCGGACGCGAGATCGCCCGATTTGCTCATCGCGCGGTCCGCACCGGCTTCAGCGAGCGCAGATAGGCGATGATGGCGTCGAGATCGCGCGGCGTCATGCGCGCATAATAGGCGAAAGCCATGGGCGGCGAGAGCTTGCGGCCGTCGCGCGCCATTCCTTGCGTGATCGCGCGCCTGATCTCGCCGTCGGTCCAATCGCCTAGGCCCGTCTCCCGGTCGGGCGTCAGGTTGGGTGGCACCACATCGCCCAAAGGCCCGGGGACCGGCAGCCCACCCGCGCCCGCCCGCGCCATGTCGCGGCTGCCATCGGCCAGCATGGGCGTATGGCATTCCAGGCAATGGCCGAGCGGGCCGGCGAGATAGGCGCCATAGACCAGCTTGTCGTTTTGCGGCGGCGGATCGGGATCGCTGGCGGCATTGCCCCAGCCGTCCGGCAGCTTGAGGCGATAGACCGACTTGCCGACGGCGTTGCGCACTGCCGGCACGCTGCGCAGATAGGCGACGATCGCCTGCGCGTCCCGGTCGGCGATCGACCGGTAGAACTGGAAGGGCATCGGCGGGCCGATGACCGACTCATCGGGCCTGATCCCCTCGCGGATCGCGCGCACGATCTGCTGATCGGTCCAGTTGCCGATGCCGGTCTCCTTGTCCGGCGTGATATTGGGCGCGATCGCGGTGAACGGCGGCAGATCGATGACGAACCCGCCGGCCAGAAGCTTGCCAGTCTGCTCCGACCAATCCTGGTTCTTGGGCGTGTGGCAGTTGCCGCAGGCCGCGATCGTGCGCACCAGATAGGCGCCGCGTTCCAGCGGGGTTTCGGCCTGCGCCGCCGTCGCGCACAACGCGGTCAAAGCGAATAGAAATGAACCTGACTTCATGCCCGATACCCCTAGCCGCTGTTGCGCAGGCCCGCGGCGATGCCGTTGATGCTGAGATGGATGCCCTCGACCACCTTCGCGTCGGCGTCGCCGGCGCGATGGCGTTTCAGCAATTCGATCTGCACGTGGTTCAGCGGATCGAGATAGGGAAACCGGTTGCGGATCGAGCGCGCGAGCAGCGGGTTGCTTTCCAAGAGCGCGCGCTGGCGCATGACCGCCAGCACCGCGTCGATCGAGGCCCGCCATTCCGCGCGCAACCGCGCGAATATCGCCGCGCGCAAGGTCGCGTCGGCGACCAGCTCGGCGTAGCGCGAGGCGACGGCGATGTCGCTTTTGGCCAGCACCATATCCATGTTCGACAGCACGGTGCGGAAGAACGGCCATTCGCGGTACATCGCGCGCAGCACGGCCATGCCGTCCTTGGGCCTGGCCGCGGTCCACGCCTTGACCGCCGCGCCGAAGCCGTACCAGCCCGGCAGCATCAGCCGGCATTGCGACCAGCCGAACACCCAGGGGATCGCGCGCAGATCCTCGATGCGCTTGGAATTCTTGCGCGATGACGGACGGCTGCCGATGTTCAGATTGGCGATCTCGCCGATCGCCGTGGATTCCCAGAAATACCTCTCGAAGCCCTCGGTCTCGTAGACCAGGCCGCGATAGGCGCTAAAGGCGTGCGTCGACAATTCCTCCATCGCCGCGATGAACTCCGGGCGCGGTTCGGGCTGGTCGGTCTGCAGCAGCGTCGCCTCCAGCGTCGCGGCGGCGATGATCTCGAGGTTGCGCCGGCCGACCTCGGCGTTGGAATACTTGGCCGCGATCACCTCGCCCTGCTCGGTCACGCGGATCGCGCCCTGCACGGCGCCCTTGGGCTGGGCCAGGATCGCCTGGTAGCTGGGCCCGCCGCCTCTGCCGATCGACCCGCCGCGGCCATGGAACAGGCGCAGCGTGACGTCATGGCGCTTGAAAACCTCGATCAGCGCGCGCTCGGCCTTGTACAGCTCCCAGGTCGAGGTCAAATAGCCGCCGTCCTTGTTGCTGTCGGAATAGCCGAGCATCACCTCTTGCGTGTCGCCGCGGCTTCGCAACAGGGCGCGGTAGCCGGGCAAGGCCAACAGCTTGTCCATCACCGGCCCGCAGTTGCGCAAATCCTCGATGGTTTCGAACAGCGGCGAGATGTTCATGTCCAGCGCGTTGTCGCGCGGCTTGACCAGACCCGCCTCTTTCAGAAGCAGCGCCACCTCCAGCACGTCGGACACGCCATCGGTTTGCGAGATCACGTAGTTGGGCAGGCAGGACTTGCCGTAGCGCCGGTGCGAGTCGGCCGTTTCGCGCAGAATCGCCAGCTCCTTCGCCGTTTCCTCGGAATAGGCGACGAACGGCGATACCATCGGCCGCGCCGTCTTGAGCTCATCCAGCAACAGCGCGATGCGCGCGTCCTCGCCCAGGGTCCGATAGGCCGTACCGGGGCGCGCGGTCTCGAACAGCTCGCCCACGGTGCGTTCGTGCACATCGGAGTTCTGGCGCAGATCGATGGCGGCGAGATGGAAGCCAAACACATCCGCGGCCCGGCGCAGATGGCGCAGCCGGCCGCGCGCGATCGCCGCCGAACCGCTGTCGCACAGGGAATCGAAGATCACGCCGAGGTCGGCGACGAGTTCCGACGCGGCGGCATAGGGCTGGGCCTCGCCCACGGCGCGGTGCGGCGCCTCGATGCCGGCGATGGTCCGCGCCGTTGCCGCGAGCCGCGCATAGATGCCCGAAATCGCGCGGCGATAGGGTTCGTCCTGGCGCTGTATGGAATGATCGGGCGAATGCGCGCTGAGCTCGTCGAGCTTGGCGGACACCCGCACCATGCGCCCGTCGAGCGACAATTCGCCGCCCAGACTGTGCAGCTCGTCGAGATAGAAGCCGAGCGCCCGGCGGCATTGCAGGCGCAAGGCCTGGCGCAGCACCCCGGCGTCGACGAAGGGGTTGCCGTCGCGGTCGCCGCCGATCCAGCTTCCCATGGCGAGGAACGAGGGCGGCTCGATTCCCGCCCAAGATTTATCGATCTCGCCCAGCCGGTCTTCCAGCTCGGCGTAGAAGCGCGGCAGCTCGCTGAGGAACGTGTAGTCGTAATAGGACAGGCCGTTGCTTACCTCGTCCAGCACGCGCAGGCGCGTCGCGCGCAGGATGCTGGTCTGCCACAGCGTCAGCACCGCGCGGCGCAGCGCCCGGCGGTTCGACGCCAGCTCCTCGGGCGTGAACTGCATGCGGTCGCGCTCGGTCAACAGGCGCGCGATCTCCATCTCGCGGTCGATCGCGCTTTTGCGCCGCACCTCAGTGGGGTGCGCGGTCAATACCGGGCAGACCTGCGCGCGGGTGAAGAACGCCTCGAGCCCGGCGCGCGATACGCCGGAGTCGCGCGCATGGGCCAGCGCGTAGGCCATCGTGCCCTCGCGCGGGGCCGGGGCAGCCATCGCATGCGCGCGCGTGCGGCGGATATGGTGCTGGTCCTCGGCGATATTGGCGAGATGCGAGAAATGCCCGAAGGCGCGAATGATACGGATCGCCTGGTCGGCCGGCAGGCCGTGGATCGCATCGGCCAGCTCGCGCCGCGCCGCTTCGTCCTCGTCGCGGTGGAAGCGCAGGGCGGTCTGGCGGATGCGCTCGACCGCCGCATAGACCGCCTCGCCCTCCTGGGCGCGGAGCGTCTCGCCCAGGATGCGGCCGAGCAGCCTTATGTCGTAGCGCAGCGGCCGGTCTTTTTCCTGGGTATCGTCGTCCTTCATCGCGGATCAGAGGATAGCAAATCGGCGCTCAGACTCCGAACGGCTTGACCGTATGCGCGTGGTTCAGCGGCCCGTGGCCGTGGCCGAGGCCCGGCGCGGTTTCCAGCGCCTTGCGCACATAGGCGCGGGCGCGCTCGACCGCGGCCTTCAGCCCCAGCCCCTGCGCGAGGCCCGTGGCGATGGCGGAGGCAAGCGTGCAGCCCGTGCCGTGCGTCGAGGTGGTGTCGATGCGCGCGCCCGAGAAGCGGGTGACGCCGGAAGGCTCGACCAGCAGGTCGTACACCGTGTCGCCAGCGAGATGCCCGCCCTTCATCAGCACGGCGCGCGCGCCCATGCCGAGGATAACCCTGCCCGCTTTCTCCATGTCGGCGGCCGAAGCGACGGCGATTCCAGTCAGCGCCGCGGCCTCGGGCGCGTTGGGCGTCAGCACCGCCGCCAGCGGGATCATCCGCCGCTTTACGGTTTCGATCGCCTGGTCCTGCAGCAGCTTGTGCCCGCCCTTGGCGACCATCACCGGATCCACCACCAGCGCGGTTTTGGGCGCCAGGCGCTCGATCATGCCGGCCACCGCTTCGATCACCGCGCTGTCGTGCAGCATGCCGGTCTTGATCGCGTCGGCGCCGATATCGTTGAGACACAGCTCCATCTGCTGGACGATGAATTTGGGGTCGACCGGCACGACGCCATGCACGCCCCGCGTGTCCTGCGCGGTCAGCGCGGTGACCGCGGTCATGGCATAGCCGCCCAGCGCCGTGACGGTCTTGATGTCGGCCTGGATACCGGCCCCGCCGCCGGAATCCGACCCGGCGACGATCAGAACGCGCCCCTTCATGGCTCAGGCCGCGTGGCGGCGCGCGGCCTGTTCGATCGCGGCGACGATGGTGTCCACCACGCCCGCGACTTTCTTTTCGTCGGCGCCCTCGGCCATGACGCGGATCACCGGCTCGGTGCCCGATTTGCGGATCAGCACGCGGCCTTCAACGCCCAGGCGCTTCTCGCCGTCCTTGATCGCGCGCTTGACTTCGGCGTCGCCGAGGGGATCGGCGCGGCCGAAGCGCACGTTCTTCAAGAGCTGCGGCAGGGGCGTGAACATGCGCCCCACTTCGCTGGCCGGCTTGTCGCGCTCGACGACCACCGCCAGCACGTGCAGCGCGGCGATCAGCCCGTCGCCGGTGGTGGCATAGTCCGACAGGATGATATGGCCGGACTGCTCGCCGCCCACGTTGTAGCCGTCGGCGCGCATCTTTTCGACGACGTACCTATCCCCGACCGGCGTGCGGACCAGCTTGATGCCCTTCTGCTTGAAATAGAGCTCAAGGCCCAGGTTCGACATCACGGTGGCGACCACGCCGCGGCCTTTGAGCCGGCGCGCGCGACGCCAGGAATTCGCCACCAGCGCCATCAACTGGTCGCCGTCCAAGAGCTTGCCTTTTTCGTCCGAGATCATGACGCGGTCGGCGTCGCCGTCCAGCGCCAGGCCGAAATCCGCGCCGTGCGTCACCACGGCCTCGCACATCGCCTGGGGATGCACCGCGCCGCAGTTGCGGTTGATGTTGGTGCCGTCGGGTTGCACGCCGATCGGAACAATGGCGGCGCCCAGCTCCCACAACACGGTGGGCGCGACCTTGTAGGCGGCGCCGTGCGCGCAATCCACCACGATCTTGAGGCCGTCGAGGCGCAGGCCGCGTGGGAAGCTTTGCTTGGCGAATTCGATGTAACGCCCCTGCGCGTCGTCCAGCCGCCGCGCGCGGCCCAGCCGCTCGGACGAGGACAGCCCGTCGCCGTTGCCGTTAGCGACGCTGGCCTCGATCTCGGCCTCAACCGCGTCTGACAGCTTGTAGCCGTCCGGCCCGAACAGCTTGACGCCGTTGTCCTGGTACGGGTTGTGCGAAGCCGACAGCATGACGCCCAGATCGGCGCGCAACGACCGCGTCAGCATCGCCACGGCGGGCGTGGGCATCGGTCCCAGCAGGATCACGTCCATGCCCATGGAGATGAACCCGGCGGTCAGCGCCGGCTCGAGCATGTAACCCGACAGGCGCGTGTCCTTGCCGATCACGACGAGATGGCGGTGATCGCCGCGGCGGAAATGCCTGCCGGTGGCCATCGCCACCTTGAGCGCGGTTTCGGCCGTCATCGGCTCGGCGTTCGCGGTGCCGCGGATGCCGTCGGTGCCGAACAGCTTGCGGGCCATTGCGCCTCCGCCTCGGGGCAGAACCGGGTTCAGGGCTGTATATCGGAAACGGCGGGACGGGTAAAGAAACCGCCCGGAAAACGAACGGGGCGCCATGAGCGGCGTCCCGTCCAAGCGAATCGATTCGGGCGCTTCACGCGCCGGGTTGCGGCTCGGGCTCCATTCCGCCGGTGGGCTTGGGCCCCTTGCCGCTGGTCGGCACCGAAGCGCGGCGGCCCGGCGTCTGGGGCTTTTCGGCCTCGTCGTCGCCGCTGTCGCGGTGGATCGGCTGACCGGCCAGGATCTGCTTGGCCTCCTCGAAGCTCAGCGTCTCGTATTCCAACAGGCCCTTGGCCAGCTTGTGCAGGTCGTCCATGCGATCGTTGAGGATTTTGCGCGCGGTCTTCTCGCCGCGCTCGACGATCTTGCGGATTTCCTCGTCGATCTGCTTGGCGGTCGCGTCCGAGACGTTCTTGCGCTGGGTGATCGAGTGACCCAGGAAAACTTCCTGCTCGTTCTCGCTGTAGCGCAACGGGCCCAGCGCGTCGCTCATGCCCCATTCCGTGACCATGGCGCGGGCCAGGTTGGTGGCCTGGCGGATGTCGTCGGCGGCGCCGCTGTTCAACTGTTCTTCGCCATAGAACAGCTGTTCGGCGACGCGGCCGCCGAAGCACATCGCGATCTTGGCCTCGCACCATTTCTTGGAATAGCTGAGGCGGTCGCGCTCCGGCAGCGACATGGTCATGCCCAGCGCGCGGCCGCGCGGAATGATCGTCACCTTGTGCAGCGGGTCGCCTTCCGGCAGCTGCATCACCACGATGGCGTGCCCGGCCTCGTGATAGGCCGTGGCCTCTTTCTCTTTCTCGGTCATGACCATCGAGCGGCGCTCGGCGCCCATCAGCACCTTGTCCTTCGCCGCCTCGAATTCGGTCATGCCGACGGTGCGCCGGCCCCTGCGCGCGGCCAGAAGCGCGGCCTCGTTCACCAGGTTCGCGAGGTCCGCGCCCGAGAAACCCGGCGTGCCGCGCGCGATGGTGCGCGCGTCCACGTCGGGCGCCAGCGGCACCTTGCGCATATGCACTTTCAGGATCTTCTCGCGGCCGACGATATCGGGGTTCGGCACCACGACCTGGCGGTCGAAGCGGCCGGGTCTGAGCAGCGCGGGGTCCAGCACGTCGGGCCGGTTGGTGGCGGCGATCAGGATCACGCCCTCGTTCGCCTCGAACCCGTCCATTTCGACCAGCAACTGGTTCAGCGTCTGCTCGCGCTCGTCGTTGCCGCCGCCGAGCCCAGCGCCGCGATGGCGGCCCACGGCGTCGATTTCGTCGATGAAGATGATGCAAGGCGCGTTCTTCTTGCCCTGCTCGAACATGTCGCGCACGCGCGAGGCGCCGACGCCCACGAACATCTCGACGAAGTCGGAGCCCGAGATGGTGAAGAACGGCACATTGGCTTCACCGGCAATCGCACGAGCTAAAAGCGTCTTGCCGGTGCCGGGAGGCCCGACCAGCAGCACGCCCTTTGGAATTTTGCCGCCCAGGCGCTGGAATTTCTGCGGGTCTTTCAGGAAATCGACGATTTCTTCCAGTTCAAGCTTCGCCTCGTCGATGCCCGCCACATCGTCGAACGTCACGCGGCCGACCTTTTCGGTCAACAGCCGCGCGCGCGACTTGCCGAAGCCCATCGCCTTGCCGCCGCCGGATTGCATCTGGCGCATGAAGAAAATCCACACGCCGATCAACAGCAGCATCGGGAACCAGGAAACCAGGATGTTGAACAGCGACGGCACGTTCTCTTCGCTCGGCGCGGCGCCGAACTGCACTTTCGCCTTGTCCAGCCGGTCGACCAAGCCCGGATCGGCCGGCCCATAGGTCGAGAATGCCTGGCCCGAGCTGTAATGGCCGTGGATGGCGTGGCCCTGGATGGTCGCGTCGCGCACCTGGCCGTTCTGCACGGCGACCAGGAAGTCGGAATACGGCAGGCTGGTTTGCGGCGTGCGCGAGCCCGAGGTTTGGAACAGATTGAACAGCGCCACCAGCAGCAGCGCGATGATGATCCAGAGAGCCAGGTTCTTGCCGAAAATGTTCACGGTCCACGTCTTCCTGAGCCGGTTGCGCCGCCATCCTTAAACGCCGCGGGGGCTCGCATGCCCCTTTGCCCCGCCGCGAACGATCCGGATTTCCATGTCTGCTACATGGTGCGCGGCTTCTGCCAACGCAATGGCGAAACCGGGCGGCGCCAAGGGGGCGGATGGCGCGAAGACCGCAGAATACCTGGGAATCTTACCAGTTGAGCCGGGCCGCCGTCCATCGCCTTCCATGCATACGAGACCCATTGATGGCACCGCCAGCATCCCTTTTCCGTCGCGGATCGCGGGGATAGTTAACCCGGCGAGGCGCGGAATCCCCTTTAAACCCGCCCCGGCCTGGTTAACGGCGGCCCAACCCAAGGCTCCCAACGCGCCCGCCGCCAAGCTGGCGCTGCGGAAACCCGCACACGGCTTGAGCAAGAAACGGCCATCCCACAGAACCGGCCTGCCGGGCGGCAAGGATGTGGGCGGAGCGGCTGCGGCGGGTTCGCGGCAGATCAGCAGATCGGTTCGCCGCGGCACGATGCGGCAGCCCTTGAGCGTCCGGCCAGCGGACAGATCGCCGGCCAGGCGCGCGAGCTGTTCGCTGCGCGGCGCGTAAGCCGCCCCGGACACCGTCGTCAGGCAGCGCGACAGCAGGCGCAGGCGCAACGCCTCGGGCGCGGCGTCGAACGCCGGACGATCGATCAGAATGAAACCGGCGGGATGGATTTCCACCGCGCGCGCCATCAACGCGGCCGCGGCCTGCTCCATCGCCTGGCGGGCGCGGCCCAGGCGCGACGCGATGGCGGCGAGGCGAGCGGCGGTCGCCCCGCCGTCGCGGGCCGATTCCAGCGCGCGGCGCAACCGCGCGCGCGTGAACTGGACCGAGCGATTGGTCGGGTCTTCCACCCAGTCCTGGCGCATGGCTTCGAGCGTCGCCGTCAGCCGCGATTTGGGCACGGCGAGCAGCGGGCGCAGCAGGCGCAGATCGGAAAACTCGGTCTCCGCCGCCATCGCCGCCAAGCCGTCGGTCCCGCTGCCGCGCGCCAGCCGGAACAGCAGCGTTTCGGCCTGGTCGTCGCGGTGATGCGCCGGCAGCAAATGCAAAATGCCGCGCGCGGCGCAAGCCTCGCTCAACAGGCGATAGCGCGCTTCGCGCGCGGCGGCGGGAACGCCGGTTGAGGGTTTCGGCCCGCGCCACACCAGAATGCGATGCGCGATGCCGCGCGCTTTCAGCCACCGCCCGACTTTGCGCGCCTCGGACGCAGAATCGGGCCGCAGGCGATGATCGACGGTGAAAGCCGCGACGCGCCCGCCCCGCGCGCGCGCCCAGCGATCGGCCAGAAGGCACAGGCACAGGCTGTCGGGACCGCCCGACACGGCGACGGCGAGAACCGGATGAGATTCGAAAGGCGCGAACGCGCGCATCAGCCGCGCAAACTCGGCGGCGGTCAGCTTTTCCGCTTTATCCCCGATGACGGCACATCCCCCTCCCCCGTCCCGGCCCGTCAACCGGGGCAGGACAGCTTCTTGCGTTCGTTGTCGGTGACGGCCTTCAGGTTCGAGGGCGCGTCGGGAAATTCCTTGTTCAGCCGCGCGAAGGTGGTGCAGGCCTCGCTCTGGCGGTTCAGCGCCGCCAGCGACATGCCGAGCTTCAGCAGATTGTCCGGCGCCTTCGAGCCTTTGGGGAATCCCTTGTAGCCCTCGAGGAACGCGATCGCCGCCGGCTCGAACTGTTTGCGCACATAGTGCGTCTCGCCCAGCCAGTAATAGGCGTTGCCGGCCAGCTCGTCCTTCTTGTGCTGATCGACGAACTGCTTGAAGGCGGATTCGGCGTCCGGGTAGTTGCGCTGGCGCAGCAGGTTGTAGGCGAACTCGTACTGATCCTTGGCCGATCCCGGCGGCAGCACGACGGCCGACGCGGTTTGCGGCGCGGCCGCCTGCGCCTGGCCGGCGGCGGGCGGGGCCTTCTGCGCGGCGGCTAGGTCGGCCTGGGTCAGCGTGCCGAGCACGCCCGGCTGGTTGCTGGGCGGAGGCATCGCGGCGCCCGCGGCGGGTTGGTCCTGCGGCGTGCCGGGGATGGTCAGCGCGGTGCGCCCGCCGGCGGCTTGCGACGCGC
>JAHFPH010000178.1 GCA_023266845.1 Rhodospirillaceae bacterium | reverse complement strand
AGCACCGTCGCCAGGCGGTGCGCGATGATGATGGTGGTGCGCCCGCGCATCAGGCGTTCAAGAGCTTGCTGCACCAATCGCTCGCTTTCGGCGTCCAGCGCCGAGGTCGCCTCGTCGAGCAAAAGCAGAGGGGCATCGCGCAGAATCGCGCGGGCGATGGCGACGCGCTGGCGCTGGCCGCCCGACAGCCGGACGCCTTTTTCGCCGAGCGCTGTCTTCAGGCCCTGGGGCAGGCGCTCGGCGAATTCCATGACCTGCGCCGCTTCGGCCGCCGCGCGCACCTCGGCTTCGCCGGCATCGGGATTGCCGTAGCGGATATTCTCCATCACGTCGGCGGAAAAAATCGCGGGGTCCTGCGCCACCAGCGCGATGCGCCGGCGCAGCGTGGTTGGGTCGGCTTGGCGCAGCTCCACGCCATCCAGCTTGATCGAGCCTGACTCGGGGTCGTAGAAGCGCAGCGCGAGCTGGAACACCGTGGTCTTGCCCGCGCCCGAGGGGCCTACCAGGGCCACGGTCTCGCCGGGCGCGACCGACAGCGAGAAACGATCGAGCGCGGCGCGCTCGGGCCGCGAGGGATAGCGGAAGGTCACGCCGTCGAACGCAAGCTCGCCGCGCGGCGGCTCGGGCAGGCCCAAGGGATGCGCGGGCGGCGCGATCGCGGGTTGGGTGTCCATGAGATCGAAAAGCCGCTCGGCCGCGCCGGCGGCGCGCTGCAAATCGCCCACCACCTCGCCGATCGCGCCCACCGAGCCCGCGACGACCACGGCGTAGAACAGGAACTCGGCCAACTGCCCGCCCGTTATGCGTCCGGCCAGCACGTCGTGCCCGCCGATCCATAAGACGGCCGCCACCGCGCCGAACATCAGCAGGATCACCAACGCGGTCAGCCATGATCGCGCCTTGACTCGCGCCATCGAGATGGAAAGGGCGTCCTGCACGCGGCCGGCGAAGCGCGCGCGGTCGATCTCTTCGTGCGTGAAGGCCTGCACCGTGCGGATCGCCGACAGCGACTCCTCCACATAGGCGCCGACATCGGCGATGCGGTCCTGGCTCAAGCGGCTTAGCTTGCGCACGCGCCGCCCGTACAGCAGCAGCGGCGCGATCACCAGCGGCACCACCATGAACACCAGGCCCGTGAGCTTCGGCGAAGTGAACGCAAGCAGCACGACGCCGCCCGCCATCATCAAAAGGTTGCGCAGCGCGATCGGCACCGACGTGCCGACGACCACCTGAATCAGCGTGGTATCGGTGGACAGCCGCGATAGAATCTCGCCGACATTGGTCGATTCATAGAAATGCGGGTTCAGCCTCAGCACATGGCTGTAGACCTCGCGCCTCAGGTCCGCCACCACGCGCTCGCCCAGCCACGACACCAGATAGAAGCGCGCGAAGCTGGCCGCGGCCATCACCGCCACGACGGCGAGCAGCGCCAGCACCGCGCGGTCCAGCATCGCGCCGCCGCCTGCGGCGAACCCCGCGTCGATCAGCCGCCGCAAGCCCTCGCCCATCGCCAGCACCGTGGCGGCGGCGACCGACAAGGCGATGAACGCGCCCAGGATGACAAGGCGATGCGGGCTTATGAACCGCCACAGCCGCGCGAGCGGCCCGAGATTCCGTCGGCGCCAGGCCCCGGACGGCGCTGGGCCGGCCTCGACATAGGATTTCTCGCGCATCATCGCATCAATCCAGGTTCACGGCGGTTCCCGTGGCGGCGGACAGTTCGCGCGCCAATACCAGGGTCAGGGTTTCAGGTCCCCGGGTCGAGCGCCATTCGCGCTTGGCCTCGTCATAGGCGAAATGCCAGGCGCCCGATTTGGGGCTGGACAGCCAGAGCTGCTTAAGGGGCGCATGCTTGTTCAGCACGTATTTCCCGCCATCCGCAAGCTCGACGGTCAGGATGCCGCCTTCCAGCTCGGCTTCCGCGCCGGGGCAGCCGTCCTCGATCCCGGCCATCATCCGGTCGAGCATGCCATCGGCCAGCCGGGCGAACCCCGTGTCGTCGAGCGCCATAAGGTTAAGCCTCTGTATTTCCGGTATTTGCAGCCTAGCCCAGGGCGCTGCCCGAGCAAAACCTTAATACCCGGGTTTGCTTGCCTGGGGGCGGGTTTGCAGCTATAAGCCGCCCCCTTACGAACGGAGCTAGCCCCATGAGGGAAAAAATCCACCCGGAGTACCACGAGATCAACGTGGTGATGACCGACGGCACGAAATTCACGACCCGCTCGACCTGGGGCAAGCCGGGCGACACGATGCATCTGGAAGTCGATTCCAAATCGCATCCCGCCTGGACCGGCGTGTTCCGCCTGTCCGATCGCGGCGGCCAGCTCGCCAAGTTCAAGAAGCGCTTCAAGGACATCTCGATCAAGACGCCTGTCATGAATCCGACCGAGGCGAAACCCGCGCAGGCTAAATCCGACAAGCCGAAAGACAAGGCGAAGGACGTCAAGGGCGACGTGAAGGCCGAGGGCAAGGCGAAAGCCGACAAGCCCAAGGACGCCAAGGCCGAAGGCAAGCCCGGCGCGAAGCCCGAAGCCAAGGCCGACGCCAAGGCCTGAAGCCGGCCCGCAAGGCGTCCAAAAAACGAAAAGCCCCGGTCAGCCGGGGCTTTTGCGTTCAAGCCAGGGAATCGGGTTCAGGCCTGCAGGATCTGCGGCGGCGCGACGCGCGCTTGCGCTTGATCGGCCGGCGCGCTGATGCTGGTGGCGATGCAGATCTGGAACGAGCCGAACTGCATCTCCTCGCCCGCTACCAAGCGGTCCAGGCGCTGCGCGCGCAGATAAAGCGAAAGGCTCAGTCGCATCAGCTCGCCCAGCTTGGGCGGCATTTCGCCTTCGCCCGGCAGCGGTTGCTCCAGGCAGATTTTCTGTCCGCCCAGGCGGCGGCGCGGATCGGCGGCCTCGTCGCGCGAGATTTCGCCGGCATGCAGCGACTGCTGCGTCATGCCCCAGGCCATCACCTCGGTCAGCCGCGCGGCGACGCGCATGCCTTCGCCGAGCGCGCGCAGCGCGTCGTCCGGCGCCATGGCGGCGCGGTCCAACGGCTCCTGATCGCGCATATATTCGCGCGCCTCGCCCAAAAGATGTTTGGCTTCGTCGTAGATGCGGTCGAGAAAAGCCGTCGTGGTGGTAGCCATGCCGGGGCCCCTGTCATGGGAGGCGCGACCCCCTGTCGCGCCGCCCGATCAGGTTCGCCTAATACGCAACTTGCAGCAAGATAATCTAATCTTTCTGGTTAATTTTAGTTATTTTATAGTTGATTTATATTTCAATGGGTTAGACTTTCTCCCCGCCTTTCTGACCCCAAAAGATTACCCACAATTCCAGGTCGTCGCTGAAATCCTCGAACCGATGGGTTTCTCCGGCCGCGGCGAACAACATGTCGCCCGGGGCGAAGGGCGTGCGCCAGGCGCCGCAGCGGAACTGCCCGGTGCCTTTGTTAACCAGGTACAACTCGTCCTGGTCGTGCGGGGTTTGCGGGTCCTCGCCGCGCGGGGCGTACCAGCGCAGCTCCATCGTGCCGTGCTTCATCAAGAGCGACGAGCGCCTGCCCGGCGGCAGCGGCGCCTTGCGCGCCTCGGCCACCGTGGCGCGCAGCGGAACGGTTTTCGCGTCGGTCATGGTTTTCTCCCTTACCCGCTATTTAACCGTCAGCATTCCGGCCGCGCGTCGCACGGCGTCGGGCACCGGCACCACCGCGAAGCCCGCGCGGCGCACATAGACATGCACGAAATGCCCGGCCGCGGCGGCCTCGTCGGCGCCCGCCTTGAAAATGCCGATCTCGTAACGCACCGAGGACTTGCCGAGCCTGCCCAGGCGCAGGCCCGCTTCCAGCCTGTCGGGGAACGCGACCGGCTTGAAGAACCGGCACATGGTTTCCGCCACCACGCCGATCGCGTCGGACCGGGCGATGTCCAACGCGCCTTGCTCGATCAAATGCTGGTTCACCGCCGTGTCGAAATAGGAATAATAGGTCACGTTGTTCACGTGCCCATAGACGTCGTTGTCGGACCAGCGCGTGGTGATGGGAATGAACCGGCGATAGCGCGCGCGGGTTTCTTTTTCCTGATCGGCCATCAGCGCGCCCCGAGAAATTTTTTCATCGCGTCGAGCGTCCGGTCGGGCTGCTCGACCATCATCATATGCCCGCAATCCTCGAGCTCGACCAGCGCAGCGCCCTTGATCGCGCCGGCAAGCGCGCGGCCGGCCTTGGCCGGCGTCATGCGGTCCTCGGCGCCGATGATCGCAAGGGCGGGGCAGGCGACCTTGGCGGCGGCCGCCTCGCCGTTCTTATAGGCGTCGCAGGCCTTCAGGTCGCAGGCCAGGGCGAAGCTGCCGCCCGCGACATCGAGCAGCCGCCGCGCGGTTTCGGCGATCCACAAACCCGCCGCGCGGTTGCCGCCGATGCGTCCGCGCGCGCCATGCGCCCAGTCCACGATCATCTCGCGCGCGAGCGCCGGGT
>JAHFPH010000177.1 GCA_023266845.1 Rhodospirillaceae bacterium | reverse complement strand
GCCGGCATGCTCGGCGCAGCCGTCCAGGAACCCCGTCAGCACCTTGTCCAGCTCCGGCTCGTCCAAAAGGAAGGCGTCGTGACCCTTGTCGCTTTCGATCTCGAC
This sequence comes from Rhodospirillaceae bacterium, assembly GCA_023266845.1. Lineage (GTDB taxonomy): Bacteria > Pseudomonadota > Alphaproteobacteria > JAEULC01 > JAEULC01 > JAEULC01. The sequence continues at coordinate 4,425 of JAHFPH010000177.1, read as the reverse complement.
GAAGCTGACATTCGCCATCGCCGCGTTCAGCGCGTGAACGATGGTGCGGCTTTCCTTGGTCGGGAACAGCCAGTCGCTGGTGAACGATACCAGGCAGAAGCGCACCTTGTTGTCCTTGAACGCGTTGGCCAGCACGCCGCCGTGCTCGGCCGCCAGGTCGAAATAGTCCATCGCGCGGGTGATGTAGAGATACGAGTTGGCGTCGAACCGGTCGACGAACGAAGACCCCTGGTAGCGCAGATAGGATTCGACCTGGAAATCGGCGTCGAAGCCGTAGGTGACGTTGCTGCGGTCCTGCAGCGAGCGGCCGAATTTCCGGTGCAGCGCCTGTTCCGACAGATAGGTGATGTGCGCGGCCATGCGCGCGACCGCCAGGCCCCGCTGCGGGCGCTTGTCCTGGTTCAGATAGTCGCCGGCGCACCAATCCGGGTCGGCCATGATCGCCTGGCGGCCGACTTCGTGGAAGGCGATGTTCTGCGCCGAGTGGCGCGCGGCGGCGGCGATCGGCACGCAACTGAACACGCTGTCGGGATAGGCCGCCGCCCATTGCAGCGCCTGCATCCCGCCCACCGATCCGCCGGTGACCGAGAACAGCTTTTTGATCCCGAGATGATCGATCAGCATCTTCTGCGAGCGCACCATGTCGCCCACGGTGATGACGGGAAAACTCAGGCCATAGGGCTTGCCGGTCGCCGGATCGGTTTCCATCGGCCCGGCCGTGCCCATGCAGCCGCCCAGCACATTGGCGCAGACGATGAAGTATTTGTCGGTGTCGAGCGGCCGTCCCGGCCCCACCATCGTCGCCCACCATCCGGCCTTGCCGGTGACGGGATGCTCCTCGGCCACGAACTGGTCGCCGGTCAGCGCGTGGCACACCAGGATGGCGTTGCTGCGTTTGGCGTTCAGCGCGCCATAGGTCTGGTACGCCATGGCGAACGGGCCGAACTCCACGCCGCAATCCAGCTTCAGCTTCCGCTCCACGCCCAGCAAGACGCGATGGCCCGGCAGATTCCGCCGCGCGGAGGGGGGCATTTTCAGGGCGGTGGTCATTCCATTAGCCTTTGCGGCCATCCTTGTCGCTGTCATGTCCGACCGGCGCAATAGCTAGGGTTAAAAACCCGAGTCGAGTCAATGTTTTCTTTGCCTTTGCCGGCGTCTATGACTACACCTAGGCGCTTTTTTCGGGGGCTTTCCGGCCGTTTTGGGGGCGGGTTTGCAAGCCTGCTTGCGATGAACACCAAGACCGACAACCTGGACGATCTGAGGCGCGAGATCGACCGCATCGACGACGCCATGCACGACCTGGTGATGCGCCGGGCCGAGGTGGCGCAGAGTCTGCGTCGCGCCAAGGCCGCCGGACCCACCTTCCGCCCGGTGCGCGAGGCGATGCTGTTGCGCCGGCTGGTGGCGCGCCATCAGGGCGCGCTGCCGCCTTCCATCGTGGTGCGGATTTGGCGCGAGATGATGGCCGCCAATCTGCGTCTGCAACGGCCTTTCACCGTCGCCGTCGCCGACCAGCCCGAGCAGCCCGGCGTGTGGGACCTGGCGCGCGACCATTACGGCAGCCACGGCGCCAGCATGACGCTGGCCTCGCCCGCCCAGGTCGTCAGCGCCGTCGCCGAGGGCGAAGCGCTGATCGGCGTGCTGGGCATGCCGCGCGACGACGAGACGGCGCCCTGGTGGCCCACGCTCGCCGCCTCCGACCGCGGCCCGCGGGTGGTGGTGCGGCTTCCGTTCGGTGGATCGGGCAATGCGCGCGGCGAGCGGCCCCAGGCCCTCGCCGTGGCGCTTTTGGAGCCCGAGGCGACCGGCCAGGACCGCGCGCTGGTCGCGGTCGAATCCAGGGACGCCCTCAGCCGCACGCGCGTCGCCGAACTTTTCGGCCGCGTCGGCCTCAGCGCCGGCGTGCTGGCGGTGGCCGCGGGCGCGGGCAACGGCGCGCAGCTAAGCCTGGTCGAGACGAACCAGTTTCTGCAACCCGGCGACCAAAGGCTCAAGGCGATCGAGGCCGCGTCCGCCGGCGAGATCGCGCGCATGTCGGTGATCGGCGGCTATGCCGAGCCGCTGACGCTCAACGAAACCAACCCACGGTAAATTCCATGGCTCCGACACCGCGTTCCGGCGTGCAGTCGATCGCGCGCTACATCCCCGGCGGGCACGAGCTCGGCGAGACGAAAGTGCTGGCGGTGCTGTCGGCGAACGAAAATCCGCTCGGCCCCAGTCCCGTGGCGGTCGCGGCCCTGCGCGAGATGGCCGGAACGATCAACCGCTATCCCGAGGGCGGCGTCACGACGCTGCGCCGGGCGCTGGCGAAGCATCACGGGCTCGACGCCGAGCGCATCGTCTGCGGCAACGGCTCGGACGAGCTCTTGGCGCTGCTGGTGCAGGCCTATGCCGGACCGGGCGACGAGGTGCTGTACAGCCAGTACGGATTCCTGGTCTATCCGATCGCGGCCAAGGCCAACGGCGCTGTGCCGGTCGCGGCGCCGGAAAAAGACTATCGCTGCGACGTGGACGCGATGCTCAAGCGCGCGGGTCCGAAGACCAAGATCGCGTTCCTCGCCAATCCGAACAACCCGACCGGCGCGTATCTGAAGCGCGAGGAAGTGACGCGCCTGGCGGACGGCCTGCCCAAGACCTGCCTGCTGGTGATCGACGCGGCCTATGCCGAATACGTGGCGCGCAACGACTATTCGTCGGGCGTGGAGCTGGTCGAAAGCCGCGACAACGTGGTGATGACGCGCACCTTCTCCAAGATTTTCGGCCTCGCGGGCCTGCGCGTGGGCTGGGCCTATTGCCCGGAAAACGTGGCCGACGCGCTGAACCGCGTGCGCGGCCCGTTCAACGTCAACGCCGCCGCGCAGGCCGCGGCCACGGCGGCGCTGAAGGACGTGGCATTCGCCGACGCGTCGCGCACGCATAACGACATCTGGCTTGCCTGGCTCGGCGGCGCGTTGACCAAGCTCGGCCTCCATGTGTTTCCGTCGATCTGCAACTTCGTCCTGGTGCGGTTCCCGGCCGATAAAGCCAAGAACGCCGACGCGGCCAACGCCTTTCTCGGCAAGCGCGGCATCATCCCGCGCGGCATGGCGCCCTACGGCCTGCCCGATTGCCTGCGCATCACCGTGGGCACGGAACAGGAATGCCGCGCCACCGAAGCGGCGCTCAAGGATTTCCTCGCCGGCAAGGCACCATGAGGCGCGAACCGAAGCGGCGCGCGAAACCGGCATCCGGCAAATCGAAAATCACCCCGGCCGCCAAGCCGGCCTACGGCCGCGTGGCCGCCAAGCCGGCCTACGGCCGCGTGGCGCTGGTCGGCATCGGGCTGATCGGCTCGTCCATGGCGCGGGCGATCGGACGCGGGCGGCTCGCGGGACACGTCGCCTGCTGGTCGCGCACGGCGGAAACGCGCGCCGCCGCGCGGCGGCTTCAGATCTGCGACAGCGTGCACGACCGGCTCGTCGACGCCGTCAAAGGCGCCGACCTGGTGGTGCTGTGCGCGCCGCTCAGCGCCAATGCCGGGATCGCCAAGACGATCGGGCCGGCGCTCAAGTCAGGCGCCACGCTCAGCGATGTCGGCTCGGTGAAGGAAGCCGTGGTGCGCGACGTGGCGCCGCATCTGCCTGAGGGCGTGCATTTCGTGCCCGGCCATCCCGTGGCGGGCACCGAGCATTCGGGGCCCGAGGCCGGCTTCGCCGAGTTGTTCGAGGGCCGCTGGTGCATCCTGACGCCGCCCAAGGGTACCAACCGCGCGGCGGTCGAGCGTCTGGCCAAGTTCTGGCGGGCGATGGGCAGCAAGATCGAGCTGATGGACCCCGCGCATCACGACCGGGTGCTGGCTATCACCTCGCATCTGCCGCATCTCTTGGCCTATACCATCGTCGCCACCGTGACCGACCTCGAGGATCACCTGACGCGCGAAGCGCGGGACAAAGGCTACGTGATCGACCGCGGCGAGGTGGTGAAATTCTCGGCCGGCGGATTCCGCGACTTCACGCGCATCGCGGCCTCGGACCCGGTCATGTGGCGCGACGTGTTCCTCAACAACCGCGAGGCGGTGCTGGAAATGCTCGGCCGCTTCAGCGAGGACCTTACTGCGCTTCAGCGTGCAATACGGTGGGGCGAGGGCGAGAAGCTGGAAGCCCTGTTCCGCCGCACGCGCGAAATCCGCCGCGGCATCATCGAAGCCGGCCAAGCCGGCACCTTCAAGGCGACGGAAGAGAAGAAGAAGTAAAACCCTCCCCCCATTGCTTCGCGCTGGGTTCCTCCCTCTCCCGCTATCGCGGGCGAGGGGCTTGAGGTTAGAACCGCTTCAGCAGCCGGTCGATATAGTCGCGCTCGACCGGCGGGCGTTCCGGCTCGCCGCGGCGCTTGCGCAGCTCTTCCAGAACCTCGCGCGCGCGCTGCAGGTCGGATTGATCGGGA
>JAHFPH010000176.1 GCA_023266845.1 Rhodospirillaceae bacterium | reverse complement strand
AGCCCCGTCGTAAGGAACTGTACCTGGGGGGCTGGGCGTCGGAACTGATGAAGCGCGAGCTTTCGGCGCGCGGTTGGACGCTTTACGAAAACACGCGCGGCAAGCTCTACGACATCATGTAGCGGCGCGCGAACCCGGCAAAAGCGGCGGGGAAAACGATCTCGACAAGGCGGGGCGGTTACGCGCTATCCTTGGTCAAACGCGCCAGGACAGGCGGTCCGGGGGGTGGGGATGTCCTCTATGTCAAAGACGGCCGCGGCGGCGATCTTGCTGGCCCTGGCCGCATTGCCGTTCGCGATCGCCCAGGTGCCTGGCCCGCAGCCCATGTCCGCGCGCGTCGCGGCCTTATCGCCGGCCCAGCTCGAGCAACTGGTGGCGCCGGTCGCGCTTTACCCCGACGAGCTTCTGGCCGTCGTGCTGCGCGCCACCACCCAGCCCGTGCAGATCGTGCAAGCCGTTCGTTTCCTCGACAAGGCCGCCCAGGACAAAAGCCAGCAGCCGAACCCCAATTGGATCGAGCCGGTACGTATTCTTCTCAACTACCCCGAAGTCCTGCGCCGGTTGAGCGACGGCCTGGACTGGACCCAGGCGATGGGCGCGGCGATGCAGGCACAGCAGGCCGACGTGCTGGCGGCGGTCCAGCAATTCCGGCGCAAGGCGGCCGCGGCCGGCAATCTGCGCTCCGACGACAAGCTGGCCGTGGCGCAGGACGGCGGCGCTTTCGTGATCGAATCCGTGAATCCGCAGGTCATCTACGTTCCGGTCTACGATCCCATCACGGTGCTGGTGCCGCAGCCCGCGCCCGTGCAAACGGTTTACGTGCCCACCGCCTACCCTGCGTATTACGAGCCGTACCCTCCCGGCGCTGCGGCGGCGGGCTTCGTCGCCGGCGCGCTGACCACCGCCTGGGTGATGAACTGGCGCGACTACGACATCGACGAGGACGACATCCGCGAATTCCAACAGTCGCGCCAGCAATCCCTGGCGGATCGCCAGAATTCGCGCCAGAACGCCGCCTCCCAGCGCCAGCAGGCCCGCCAGGACGCGGCCGGCCAGCGTCAACAGGCGCGTCAGGACAACCTTCCAGGCCGCCAGCCTTCGCAGCAGCCGGCGCGGCTCGGGCAGGGCCAAACCGATCTGCGCGCGGCCTTGGGCGGCGAGCGCCCGGCGCAGCAGATGCCGCGCTTCGGCGGCGACGCCGCCGGCGGTTCCGGTTTCCAGCCGCAGCGCCAGTTCGATTTCGGCGGGCGGGTCGGCGAACGTCCGGGATATCCGGCGCAACGGCAATTCGGCCAGGGCTTCGACCGCCCGGCGAGGGCCGACGCGTTCGATTATGGATCCGGGCGCGGCGCGTTCCAGGCCAGCGACCGCGGCTTCCAGAGCCGCAATCCCGGCGCCGGGTCGCAGCGCCAGTTCGGCGGCGGCCGCGGCGGCGGCCGCGGCGGAAGACGCTAGGAGGCATGACAATGAAACGCATGACTCTCGCGTTATGGGTGGCCGCTACGGTGTTCGTCGCCGCGCCCGCCGAGGCGCAAAAGAATTTTCCCACTGCCGATGCCGCCGCCCAGGCGTTCAAGAACGCGACCGCGACATTCAACGAGCCTGCGCTGCGCGAGCTGTTTGGGCCGGCATACGACCGCATCAAGTCGGCCGACACGGCGCAATTGCGCGAGAACCTGGAGCGCGTCTACAAGGCGATGCAGGAATATCTGGCCGTTTCGCCCGATGGGCCGGACCGGGCCGTTCTCATCATCGGCTTCGAGGGCTGGCCGTTCCCGGTGCCGTTGACGAAGGAATCCTCGGGCGCGTGGCGCTTCGACTCGGCGGCGGGCGGCGAGGAGATTCTCAACCGGCGCATCGGCGGCAACGAGCTGAAAGCGATCGAATCGCTGATCGCCTATGTCGCCGCGCAGCGCCTTTACGCCGGCAAACCGCGCGGCGACGGCCCGTTGCGCGCCTTCGCGCAGAAAATCCGCAGCACGCCCGGCAAGAAGGACGGGCTCTATTGGGAAGTGAAACCGGGCGAGGAGGAAAGCCCGTTCGGCCCGCTGATCCCCGACGCGGCGCGGCGTCAGGCCGGCGCGCCCTATTACGGCTATTACTATCGGATTCTGACCGCGCAGGGCCCAGACGCGCCGGGCGGCGCCTATAACTATATCATCAACCGCAACATGGTGGCGGGCTTCGCGATGCTCGCCTATCCCGCCGCGTATGGGAACACCGGCATCATGAGCTTCATCGTCAACCATTACGGCGATGTTTACGAGAAAGACCTGGGTCCGGACACTGCCGCCCAGGCGGCGGCGATCCGCGCCTATAATCCGGATGCAAGCTGGACCCTGGAAAAGCAGCCCCGGTAATAATCCAGCAAGAACCGGGTGGGCTTGGGCCGGGGCGCCTCCTAGATTCCAGGCATGGCAATGGATGGAGGCGGCCCCAATGGAATCGGCAAGTTTCGAGCCCTATGCTGTCGGACATGACGCGATGGAAACCAGCGCGATGAACCCCGGCGCGTTGCGCCAAGTCGAAACGGCGGCCGAGGCCGGCGGCCCCTATCACGCGCGCATCGACGCGGCGCTGCAATGGCTCGCCCGGAAATGGCGCCAGCAGCCCGAACTGGCCGAGGCGGCCCGGGCCGCGGGCATGAGCGAATACCATTTCCAGCGCGTGTTCACGCGCTGGGTCGGGGTAAGCCCTAAGAAGTTCCTGGGCTATTTGACCCTGGACAGCGCGAAATCGTGCCTGGAGCGCGGCGAAAGCGTTCTGGACGCGGCCTACGAGTCCGGCCTCAGCGGCCCGTCGCGCCTGCACGACCTGTTCGTGTCGCACGAGGCGGTGACGCCGGGCGAATACAAGACGCGCGGTGCGGGCATGGACATCGCCTGGGGCTTCGCGCCCTCGCCGTTCGGCGACTGCGCGATCCTGTGGACCAAGCGCGGCATTTGCGCGCTCGGCTTCGTCGGCGACGGTGGGCGCGATGCGGCCCATGCCGATCTCGCCGACCGCTTTCCGGCCGCCAAATTCACGAAAGACAACGAGGCGGCGCGACGCCTGGCGGAAGACGCCTTCGCGCCGGTCGACCGCCGCCGCAAACTGGGGCTGATGCTCTATGGCTCGCCGTTCCAGATCAAGGTGTGGGAGGCGCTGCTGAAGGTGCCGGAAGGCATGCTGGTGTCCTACGATGCGCTGGCGGCCGCCATCGGCAAGCCGGGCGCGGCGCGCGCCGTGGGCAGCGCGGTCGGCGCCAACCCGGTCTCGTTCCTGATCCCCTGCCACCGCGCGATCCGCAAGACGGGCGTGATCTCGGACTATCACTGGGGCCGCGCGCGCAAATTCGCGATCATCGGCTGGGAACGGGCCCAGGCCGAACGCGCCGGCAGGGCGGCCTAGCGGATTTCCCTTCGCGGTCGCGCCCGCTATGCTCCGCCCGCTTGAACGCGAGGGGAGCGATCCGTGGCCAGGGACAGCAAGAAGCGCAACACCGCGAAACACCGCGTCGCCGTGATTCCGGGCGACGGCATCGGCAAGGAAGTGGTGCCCGAGGGCATGCGCGTGCTGGAAGCCGCCGGGCGTCGCTTCGGCATCGAGTTCGAATGGACGCCGTACGACTGGTCCTGCGAGACCTATAAGAAGACCGGCAAAATGATGCCGGGCGACGGGCTCGACCGATTGAAGGAATGCGAGGCGATCTATCTGGGGGCCGTCGGCTTCCCGGGCGTGCCCGACCATGTGTCGCTCTGGGGCCTGCTGATCCCGATCCGCCGCACTTTCCAGCAATACGTCAATTTCCGCCCGATCAAGATGCTGAAGGGCATGGCGAGCCCGCTCGCCGGCCGCACCGCCAAGGACATCGACTTCGTGGTGATCCGCGAGAACAACGAGGGCGAATATTCCGAGATCGGCGGGCGGCTGCACCAGGGAACGCCGCACGAGCTGGCGATGCAACAGACCATCTTCACCCGGCGCGGCACCGACCGCATCCTGCGCTACGCCTTCGAGCTGGCGAAGAAACGCCCGCGCCGGCAATTGACCTCGGCCACCAAGTCGAACGGCATCATCCACACCATGCCGTATTGGGACGAGCGCGTGCGCGAAGTCGCCAAGGACTACCCGCAAGTGAAGGTGAACCAGTTCCACATCGATATCCTGACCGCGCATTTCGTGATGCATCCCGATTGGTTCGACGTGGTGGTGGGGTCGAATCTGTTCGGCGATATTCTGTCCGATCTGGGCCCGGCCTGCGCCGGCACCATCGCAATCGCGCCGGGCGCCAATCTCAATCCCGAGCGTGAGTTCCCCTCGATGTTCGAGCCGGTGCACGGCTCCGCGCCCGACATCGCCGGCAAGGGCATCGCCAATCCGATCGGCCAGATCTGGTCGGGCGCGCTGATGCTCGAGCATCTGGGCCACGAGGAAGCCGCGCGCGCCGTGGTCAAGGCGATCGAGGACGTCATCGCCGACAAAAAGGCGCTGACCCGCGACATGGGCGGCAAAGCGAGCACCAAGGAGTTGGGCAAGGCCATCGCCGAGGCGG
>JAHFPH010000070.1:9753-18364 GCA_023266845.1 Rhodospirillaceae bacterium | reverse complement strand
GGCGCCGTCCTTTTTCCCGCCGCCCTCGACCTTCGACAGGTCGATGCCGCCCTGCGTGACCGAGCGCAGTTTCTTGCCGTCGAACTCGCCGACCGCCGCGACCCAGAAATCGTCGATCGGATCGCTTAGCAGCAGCACCTCGACGCCCTTGGCCGCGAAGCCCTCGAGTTGCGGGCTTTTGCGCAGGGCTTTGGCGTCGTCGCCGGTGATGAAATGGATCGCGTCCTGGCCCGGCTTCATGCGCTTAACGTACTCGGCCAGCGAGATCCAGCCGTCGCCATGCGTCGACCGAAACCGCGCCAGCTTCAGCAATTCGTCGCGCCGCTCGCGCTCCTCGTACAATCCTTCCTTCAGCACCGCGCCGAAATTCTCCCAGAACTTCGCGTAGCTCTCCGGCTCTTTTTCCGCCTGCTTTTCCAGCTCCGCCAATACGCGCTTGACGATGCCTTGGCGCATCTTCGCCACCACGGCGTTCTTTTGCAGCATCTCGCGGCTGACGTTCAGCGGCAGGTCCTCGGAATCGACGATCCCCTTCAGGAAGCGCAGCCAGGCCGGCACCAGCTCGGCGCAGTCCTCGGTGATGAACACGCGCCGTACATACAATTTCACGCGATGCTTGCGGTCCTGGGCGAACAGATCGAACGGCCGCGTCGACGGCACGAACAGCAGGGCCGTGTACTCGATCGCGCCTTCGGCCTTGAAATGGATCGTCAGCCACGGATCGTCGCCCAGATGCCCGGCGTGATGGTAGAATTCGCGGTATTGCTGCTGGGTGATCTCGCTCTTGGGCCGGGTCCACAGCGCCGCCGCGGCGTTCAGCGTCTGCTCCTTGCCGTTCTCGATCAGGACGACGGGCAGCGCGATATGGTCGGAATAAGTGCGCACGATCGTGCGCAGGCGCTCGTGCTCCAGGAACTCGTCCTCGCCCTCGCGCAAATGCAGCTCGATGGTCGTGCCGCGCTGGCCTTGAATCAAATCGGGGCGCTCGGCTTGCGCCACGCTGAATTCGCCGCTGCCCTCCGACACCCAGCGCCAGGCCCCAGGCTCGCCGGCCTTGCGGCTGACGACGCTCACGCGGTCCGCCACCATGAAGGCGGAATAGAAGCCCACGCCGAACTGGCCGATCAGCTTCATGTCCTTGGCGCTGTCGCCGGTCAGGTTTTTGAGGAAAGCGGCGGTGCCCGAGCGCGCGATGGTGCCCAGGTTCGCCACCAGCTCGTCGCGGCTCATGCCGATGCCGTTGTCGGAAATCGCGATGCTGCGCGCCTTGCGGTCCACCTCGATCCGCACCTTGAAGGCGGGATCGTCGGCCGCGAGCTCGGGCTTGGTTAGCGCCAGATAGCGCAGCCGGTCGCAGGCGTCCGACGCGTTCGAGATCAGCTCGCGCAGGAAAATGTCTTTGTCGCTGTAAAGCGAATGGGCGACGATATCGAGCAATCGCCCGACTTCGGCCTGGAAATGCAGCTTCTCTTCGGCCATGTCCCCCGCCTCCCTTCCGGGCATTCGGCAAGGCCCTATATGGTATGGGGACATGGAAGAGCAAGCCCCGCCATGACCCATGCCCGCTCCACGCCGGAGCAGTTCGCCAAGGCCCGCGCCGCCATGGTGAAAACCGTGGCGGACGAGGTGTTGTGGACCAACCGCTATTTGGGCAAAACGGCGCTGGACCCACGCGTGGCCGCCGCTTTCGCCGCCGTGCCGCGCGAGCAGTTCGTGTCGGCCGAGCTGGCCGAGTTCGCCTACGAAAACCGGCCCCTGCCGATCGGCCAAGGCCAGACCATCTCGCAGCCCTATATCGTGGCGGTGATGACCGACCTGTTGCATCCTGAGGCCCGCCACCGCGTGCTGGAGGTGGGCACGGGTTGCGGCTACCAGGCGGCGGTGCTGGCGCGGCTGGTGGCCCAGGTCTACACGATCGAAACCGTTGGCGAGCTCGCGAAAGACGCGGCGGCGCGGCTGAAACGCATGGGCATCGACAATGTAGCGGTGCGGCACGGCGACGGCCGCATGGGCTGGCCCCAGCACGCGCCCTATGACGGCATCATCGTCACCGCCGCCGCGCGCGAGGTGCCGCCGGCGCTGATCCAGCAGCTCGCCGTGGGCGGCAGGCTGGCGATCCCGCTGGGCGAGCCCGGCGGCGACCAAGAGCTTGTCGTGATCCGCAAGGAAGCCGACGGCACGCTCGACCGCCGCTCCGTTCTGCCCGTCGCCTTCGTGCCGCTGGTGAAGGGCGGCTAAAGCTGCCAACAACCCCTTGCAACCGGGCGTCCGAAGCCCGATTCTTCCCGACAGCCATGGCGTACAAGTCCGCGTCCCGCGTGCTTGCCGTTCTGGGACCCACCAACACCGGCAAGACGCATCTGGCCGTCGAGCGCATGCTCGGCCACGCCAGCGGCATGATCGGCTTTCCGCTGCGCCTGCTGGCGCGCGAGAATTTCGACCGCGTTGTCAAGCTGAAAGGCCCGCGCGCGGTGGCGCTGATCACCGGCGAGGAAAAGATCGTTCCGCCCGACCCGCGCTGGTTCGTCTGCACGGTCGAATCGATGCCGCTCGACCGCGCGGTCGAATTCCTGGCGGTCGATGAAATCCAGCTCTGCGCCGATCCCGAGCGCGGGCACGTCTTCACCGACCGGCTGCTGCACGCGCGCGGACGCTCCGAGACCATGTTCCTGGGCGCGGAGACCATTCGCCCGCTGCTGCAGCGCCTGGTACCCGAGGCCGAGATCCAGACGCGCCCGCGCTTCTCGACCCTGGTCTATACCGGCCCGCGCAAGCTGACGCGCCTGCCGCCGCGCTCGGCCGTGGTCGCCTTCTCGGCGGCGCAGGTCTACGAGATCGCCGAGCTCGTGCGCCGCACCCGCGGCGGCGCCGCGGTGGTGCTGGGGGCGCTAAGCCCGCGCACGCGCAACGCGCAGGTCGGGCTGTTCCAGGAAGGCGCGGTCGACTACCTCGTCGCCACCGACGCCATCGGCATGGGCTTGAACATGGACCTGGACCATGTGTGCTTCGCGGGCCTCACGAAGTTCGACGGGCGCGGCAGCCGCCGCCTGCAGCCGGCGGAACTGGCGCAGATCGCCGGGCGCGCCGGGCGGCACATGAACGACGGCACCTTCGGCACGACCGGCGAACTGGGGCCACTCGACGAAACGCTGGTCGAAGCCATCGAAACGCACCGCTTCGATCCGCTTGACCATCTGTTCTGGCGCAACGGCGATCTCGACTATTCCACGCCGTTCACCTTGCAGCGCTCGCTCGAGGCGCGCTCGCCCGCGCCGTTCCTGATCCGCGCGCGCGAGGCCGACGACCAGTTGGCGCTGGCGGGGCTGCTGCGCGAGCGCGACATCGCCGAACGACCCTGGGGTCCGGCCGGCGTGCGCATGCTGTGGGAGGTCTGCCAGATCCCCGATTTTCGCAAGACCATGACCGATTCCCACGCCAAGCTGCTGGGACAGATTTTCCGGCATCTCATCGGCCCGTATGAACGCCTGCCGGAATCCTGGGTGGCCGAGCATGTCGCGCGGCTCGACGCCATCGCCGGCGATATCGACACGCTGACCAACCGCATCGCGCATGTGCGCACCTGGACCTACGTGGCGCATCGCGCCGACTGGTTGACGCGCGCCGTCTATTGGCAGGAACGCACCCGCGCCATCGAGGACAAGCTCAGCGACGCGCTGCACGAGCGCCTGACCCAGCGCTTCATCGACCGGCGCGCCGCGGGGCTGTCGCGCCGCTTGAGCGAAGGCGGCGCGCTTCTGGCCGGCGTCACGCGCAACGACGACGTGGTGGTCGAAGGCCAAACCATCGGCCGTCTCGAAGGTTTCGCCTTCGTGCCGGACAAGGACGACGAGTCGCACGCCGTGCTGGCGATCGCGCGCCGCACGCTCGTCGCCGACATGCCGCGCCGGGTAAAGCGTTTCACGTCGGAGCCCGACGACGCCTTTTCCCTCAGGCCCGCCGACACGCGCGTGTTGTGGCGCGGGGTGCCGGTGGCGCGGCTGGTGCGCGGCGACCGGCCCGCCGAACCGAAGGTCGAGCCCCTGCAAAGCGAATTCCTGGACGGCGAGGCGAAAGTGCAGGTCCGCCGCCGGCTGGAGGCATGGCTGTCCGCCGAGCTCGCCCGCGCCTTCGCGCCGCTGACGCGCCTTGCCCAATCGTCCCTGACCGGCGCCGCGCGCGGCCTTGCCTTCCAGCTGATCGAGGCGATGGGCGTCGTGCCGCGCGCCATCGCGGCGCAGCAGCTCGGCGCGCTCACGCGCGGTGAAGCCGACGCGCTGGCGCGGCTCGGCGTGCGACTGGGCGTCGCGACGGTGTTTCTGCCGGCGATGATCAAGCCCAGGACGGCGGCGCTGAAAACCGCCCTGTGGTCGTTGCACGTAGAGCGCTCCCTGCCGCCGCCGCCCGCGCCCGGCGCCGTGTCCATGCCGGCCGATCCGGCCAGGCCCGAAGCGCTGGAGCTGGCGCTGGGATTTTTGCGCCTGGGTCCGCGCGCCATCCGGGTGGACCAGGTGGAAAAGCTCGCGGCGGCTTGCCGGCGGCTGGCGCGCCAGGGCGCTTTCGCCGCCACGCCGGCGCTGAGAGAACTGGCCCATTGCGTCGAGGGCGACATTGCCGGCGTGCTGAAGGCGCTGGGCTACCGCGCCGAGGCCGGGCCCGACGGCATCACCTTCACCGAACGGCGCGGCCGCAAGCCCAAGCGCCGCCGCGCCGTGTCCGACGGCGCCCCGCGCGTTCCGCCGCGCATGATCGAAGGCCCGTTCGCCAAGCTCGGCGAACTTGCGCGCCGCCGCCCGCGCTGACGCATGAGCGCACCCCCGCTGCGGCTCGACAAATGGCTGTGGTTCGCACGGTTTTGCCGCAGCCGGAGCCGGGCCGCGGCGTTGTGCGATTCCGGCCGCCTGCGCTTGAACAAGGCGATAGTGCACAAGGCGCATCGGCTCGTGCGGGTGGGCGACGTGCTTACTTTTCCGCTGGGGCCGCATATCCGCGTCGTCGCGGTGAAGGCGCTGGCCGTCCGGCGCGGCCCCGCGCGCGAGGCCGCGCTGCTATACGACGATCTGGCCCCGCCCAAAGCGCCGGCCGCGCAACCGCCGCCGGTGGCGCCGCGCGCGCCGGGCAGCGGCCGCCCCAGCAAGGCCGAGCGCCGCGCCACCGACCGGCTGCGGGGACGCGATCCGCCATAGGAATCGAGCTTGACCCTGTACGCCGCAGGGTTGCCTTTCCGGCGGCTTGCATGCTACGCCAAACGCCGCCGCGGTCCTCGATTCGACGGCATGTATGCAAGCCCGGCCCTTGGACCGGGCAACGAAAGTCCGGGAGAGTGATCGAATGACTTATGTCGTCACCGAAGCCTGCATCAAGTGCAAGTACATGGACTGCGTGGAAGTCTGCCCGGTCGATTGCTTCTACGAAGGCGAGAACATGCTGGTGATCCATCCCGACGAGTGCATCGATTGCGGGGTGTGCGAGCCGGAATGCCCGGCCGAGGCCATCGTGCCCGACACCGACGCCACCGCCGAGAAATTCGCCGAGGTCAACCGCGAATACTCGCAGTCCTGGCCCAATATCACCCGCAAGGGCGAACAGCCGGCCGACGCGGAGCAATGGAAGGGCAAGCCCAACAAGTTCGCCGAGCATTTCAGCAAGACTCCGGCGAAGCGTTAATTCACTTTAATTAAACGGCTTTTCGCGCCGCCATGCGCGCGGCGCATGGCAAGTATCGCGTCCGCTGACTTCCGCGAAATTTTGTGATACACATATAGAAACTGGCGTTGGGGCCAAAAAAGGCCGGGAAACGGTCGTCCTCAACCCATCCTAGCGGAGAGAACGCCTGTTTTTCGCCGTTTTCCGAAGAGTCGGGACGGCGAGAGGGCTTTATGCGCCATCCGGGGTCGGGGAACCCTTTGCGGTGGCGGGGTGAGAGCGGGTCATGACCAAGGACAAAAAAGCGGTGAAAAAGGCCGCATCCAAAATGGCCGGCAAATCAAAGAATCCGGGCGCCAAGGCGGCCGGGTCGAAAACCAACCGGCCTGCGATCGCGGCCAAGCATAGGAACGTGATGAAAAACAATAATCTTGCGCCGAAGGCCGCCCCGGCCAAGGCGAACTTCAAGCCTGCCGCGCCTTTGCATGCGGCGGCCAACGCCAATGCGCGCTTCATGCCCGCGAAGGGCATGCCGCCGCGCATGCCGGGCAAGCCGGGCCATATGCGCCCGGGCATGCCGGGCGGCTTCCGCGCGCCGGCGGTGGTGCGCCCGCTCTACACCGGCAAGGAACCCGAATTCTCGGCCGGCGATTACGTGGTCTATCCGACCCACGGCGTCGGCCGCATCCAGGGCGTCGAGCACCAGGAGATCGCGGGCACCAGCCTTAAGGTGATCGTGATCACCTTCGAGAAAGAGCGCATGACGCTGCGCGTGCCGGTGGGCAAGGCGACCAATTCCGGCCTGCGCCGCCTGTCGAGCCGCAAGGAGATGGAAACGGCGCTGAAGACGCTCAAGGGCCGCTCGCGCATCCGCCGCATGATGTGGAGCCGCCGCGCCCAGGAATACGAAGCCAAGATCAACAGCGGCGACCCGGTGTCGATCGCCGAGGTGGTGCGCGACCTGTTCCGCAACGCGGGCCAGCCCGACCAGTCCTACAGCGAACGCCAGATCTACCAGGCAGCGCTGGATCGCCTGGCGCGCGAGCTGGCGGCGGTCGAGAAGATTGACGAAATGGCGGCGGCGCAGAAGCTGGAAAGCGTGCTGCGCGCGGCCTGACCGTTCCGCGAAATCGCATTCGACGAGCGCCCGCCTTTCGGCGGGCGTTTCGTTTTCGGGCCTCCTTCAACCCAGCCTGAACACCGTGATCGGCTTCTCGCGGCCGGCAAGCCCGCGCATCCCGATCTGGGTCATGTTGAGCCCGTCGCCCGCGGCGCGCGCCGTGGTTTCGCTCGCCAGCACCACCACCGGCGCCATGCCGTCGTCGAAGCGCTTTCCCAGGCGCTCCAGGCGCTGGGCGGTGTTCACCGTGTCGCCGATGATCGTGTAGTCCATGCGGCCCGGCGCGCCGATATTGCCCACCAGCGCCGGCCCGGTATGCAGGCCCACGCGCAAACGCAACACCGGCTCGCCCGCGTCGCGGCGGCGCCTGGCGTCGTCGTGCATGGCGTGCGAGATGGCGATCGCGGCGCGGCAGGCGCGCCGCGCGTGGTCGGGCTGCGGCTCGGGCGCGTTCCAGAACGCCATCGCTGAATCGCCGATGTATTTGTCCAGCGTGCCGCCTTCGTCGGCGATGCATTTCTCGACCAGCGCGAAGTGGTCGTTCAACAGCTTTGCCACGTCCCGCGCCGGCCGGTGCTCCGACAGCGTCGTGAACCCGACGATGTCGGTGAACAGCACCGTCACCTCGCGCTCGTCCGATTCCACGCCCGCCTGGCGGCGGATCAGCTGCTTCACCAGGCGCCGGGGCAGGTAGGTCTCGACCCAGACCATGGTCGCCATCATCGCGTTGAACGCGCGCGCGGCGCGGTCGATCTCGCGCAAATGGCTGCGCGGCAGCGGGTCGATGCCTTTCAGCTCCAGGTGCCGGATCGCGTCGGCCACCTCCGCCAGCTTTTGGATCGGCCGCGACAAGCGCCGTCCCAGCAGGACCGCCACGACGACCGCCATCGCCAGCACGCCAAGGCCGACATAGACCATGCGGTTCAGCCGGTCGAACTCAGCGCCCAGCTCGCTTGCCATGAACTGCGTGCCGACGATCCACGGCTCCTTGCCGAAGGCGTCGATCTGGCGGAACACCACCACGCGCATGCCGCCTTCCGCGTCCACGAAACGCGCCTCGGTGTCGCCCTTGCGCTCGATCAGTCGGCTTTTGGCCGGGTTCCACAACGCCGCCAGCACCGGATCGCCGTAATCCGCCACCGCCGGCAGCGGCATGTCGGGCTTCAGCTCGCCGGGCAGGCCGAACACGTTGGCGGGATGGGCCAGCACCCGGTCGCGGCCGAGCAGCACGAAGGGCCGCTCGGTGCGATCGGCGCCGATTTCGGCCATCAGCCGCGACAGGTCGAAAATCGAAATCGCGACCGCCAACGCGCCGATGAACTGGCCGTCGCGGTGCAGCGGCGCGCGCAGGTTGACCACCGCAAGCCCGGCCGCCGGCCCCTGCCGCACCTCGCCCCAATACGGGCCCAGCGCGACACGCGCTTCCTCCATGATCGCCGGCCCGTCGTTGAGCTCGGAGAGATTGAATCGGTATCGCTCGATACTGTCGCCGATGCGCCGCACGCCGATCGTGCTCAGGTCTGGCGCGGCATAGATTAAGGTCGTGACCTGCGGTATCGCGGCCATCGCGTACGTAAACGCGTCCACCACCCGGTCCTCGCCGATGGCGTCGACGCCGGTGCTCTCGATCCGGCGCGCCAGGAACTGCACCTGGTCCAGGGCCGGCTGCAGGTGGTGGCGAATGCGCTCGACGACCGAGTCCAGCGTGGCCACGGTGCGGTCGCGCACCAGCTCGTAGGTCGTGCGTTGCGCGCCGACATAGCCGAGCAGAAGCTCGGCGCTGACGGCCAACGCCACGAACACGCCCAAGCCTATGCCGAAAGCGGTGGCGATCGGCACGTCGCGCCA
>JAHFPH010000070.1:0-9653 GCA_023266845.1 Rhodospirillaceae bacterium | reverse complement strand
ATCTGAAAGCCTTCCGGCACCTCGAAGCGGAACTTCATCGCGGGATGCGCGAATACGCGCCCGCGCACCACCCCTTCGGCCGGGTCGTCGCCGTAGATGATGCCGTCGATGCGCTGCAGATACGGCTCGCGCTCTTCGCGGCCCTTGTTGGCGCCGACCAGCCCGGCCTCGGCGGTGGCGCGCCCCACGCGGTCGGCCGTGCGCGGATGCGTGGCGAAAAGGTTGAATTGATCGGCTTCGCTCACGGACCGGCCGGCCAGCACCGCTTGCAACTCGGAATATTGCTGCAGCTTGGAAAGGAAGCTCGCCATCGCCTTGGGGTCGTAGCCGGCGCGCGCCATGACGGTCACGCCCAGCTCGTCGGCCTGGAATTCCTGGTCGCGGCTGAAGCTTTGGATCCAAAGCTGCGAGCCCATCTCGGCGGCCTGCTGCAGCAGCGTGCTGTTCAAGATGTCCGCCAGGCCCGAAAGCCCGCTGGCTAGCGTCGCGCGGCCATAGCGCTGCGCGGTGTGTCGCGCGGTGACGTGGCCGATCTCGTGCGACATCACGCCGGCGAGTTCGGCCTCGCTGCCGGCCAGCGCCAGCAATCCGCGCGTGGTGTAAAGATATCCGGCGGGTAGCGCGAAGGCGTTCACCACGGGCGTGTTCAGAATGGTGACGCGGTATTCGATGTCGGGCCGGTTCGACACCTTGCCCAGCTTCTTCACCAAGTCGCCGACATAGGCCTTAATGGCCGGATCGGCGAATTCGCCGCCGAATTGCGCCAGGATTTTCGGGTGCTCGGTCTCGGCGATCTGGCGTTCCTGCTCGGGCGTGACCAGCGTTTCCGACAGCGTGTTCATCGCCCCGGACAGCCGGTCCAGCCAATAGCCGGACTGACCAGCGGATTGCGCGAACGCCGGGGGCGAAGCGCAGAACATCAGCGCCGCGAAGGCGAAAAAGCGATGGGCAGTGCGCATGTCCAGTGGCTCGCCGAAGGTCAGCGGAACGGTGACGCCGCATATTGGCGGAATTTTGGCCAAGCCGGAACCCCCCGCCCTCGGGCCTATTCGGCGACTGTTTTCACCAGCCGTCCGGGCGTCAACTCCTCGTCGGGCTTCAGGCCGTTCAACACGCGGAACAACGCCTCGCGCCCTTCGGCAACGGGCATCGGCTGGGCCAGGCTCGCCGCCGTGTCGCCCGGCTGCGTCGGGGCGATGCGCAGCCGCAACGGCTTCAACGCCGCCGCTTCCTCGGCGCTGAGCGCCTGGAAGCTATAGGTCGTGCGCCGCAGATCGACCGACAGGCTTTGCGTTTGCTCGGGCGGCGTGATGAAGGTGAAGCGATAGATCGTCTCGGCGCCGAACTGGATCGCCACCAGTCGCAAATCGCGCGGGCCGCGATTGGTATCCACCCGCGTCCAGCCCGTGGCGGCGGCGAAGCCGTTGATGAAGATGCTTTCCACGTCGTCCAGCTTAAGCTCGCGCGACCAGGCCAACGTCAGGTAATCGGCGATACCGAGGCCTGGTGGCGAGGGCACCTGGTCGAACAGGAACACCGACTCTTCGGCGTTGCGCGCGATCACGCGAGCGGTCGAGTTGAACAGGTGGAATCCAGCCGGCACCTCGAAGCGGAACTTCAGCTTGGGATGCAGGAATTCGCGGCCGCGCACGAAGCCCTGATCGGGATCGTCGCCGTAGAGGATGCCGTCGATCTGGCGAAGATACCGCTCCTCGCCAAGCCCCAGCGCGGCACCCGCGACTTCGCCGGCCAGCAGCGCCGCCGCCGCCACGCGGTCGGCGGTGCGCGGATGGGTGGCGGTGAAGCTCATCCGGTCGGCCTGGTCCTGCGGGACGCCCATCAACTCGGCTTGCAGCCGGGCATGCGCGTCAAGCCGGGTAAGGAAGTTGGGCATTGCCGCGGGGTCATAGCCGGCCCGCGTCAGATAGCCGATGCCCAGCGTGTCGGCCTCGATCTCCTGCTCGCGCGAATAGCCCTGCACATAGCTGCCGGCGTCCTCGGCGCGCTCGGCCATCTCGCTGCCCGCAGCCTTCCCCGGCGCCGGAGGCTTTGCCGCGCCGGGTTGGACGGCACGCTCCGCCGCGCGCTTGTGGCGCTGCGCCGCGTGGCGCGCGGTGATATGGCCGATTTCGTGCGCCAGGACCGAGGCCAGCTCGGCTTCATTTCCCGCCAGCACCAAAAGCCCGCGGGTGACGTACACGAACCCGCCAGGCAGGGCGAAGGCGTTGACCACCGGGTTGTTCAGCACCGTGAAGCTGAAGCCCACCTCGGGCAAGACGGCGGCCCTGGCCAGGTTTTGCCCCACCTGGTCCACATAGTCGTTCAGCTTCGGTTCGTCATAGGCCCCGCCGAACTGGCGCAGGATGCGCGGGTGCTCCTCGCGCCCGACCGCCAGCTCGTCGGCGCGGGTGACGAGCTGCGGCAGTCCAGCCGGGCCCGACGCCGGATCGACCACGCAGGCCGCCAGCATCCACGCCAGCGCCAGGGCGGCCATCCTGCGTCCGGTCATGCCCAGCATTTCCCTGTTTAACTCGCGTTGATGATCGGCGATAACCGCAGCTTCGCCTGCGCGGGCCTACCCGCGCGGCGCCTGGGGAGGAACGAATTTCTTAACGCCAGCATGGCCCGCACCGATCTCTACCCTCCGACCGAGCCGTATAGCACGGGAATTCTGCGTCCGGACGCGCGGCATCGCATCTACTACGAGCAATGCGGCAATCCCGCCGGCGTGCCGGTGGTGTTCCTGCATGGCGGTCCCGGCGCCGGGGCCACGCCCGCGCATCGCCGCTTCTTCGATCCCAACGTCTATCGCATCGTGATCTTCGACCAGCGCGGGGCCGGGCGCTCCACGCCCAACGCCGAGCTTGCCGACAACACCACCCAGCACCTGATCGCGGACATCGAACACCTGCGCACGACGCTCGGCATCGACCGCTGGCTGCTGTTCGGCGGCTCGTGGGGCAGCACGCTCGCGCTGGCCTATGGCCAGCAGCATCCCGAACGCTGCATCGGCTTCGTGCTGCGCGGCATATTCCTGTGCCAGGACGGCGAGGTCGAATGGTTCCTCAACGGCATGGGGCTGGTGTTCCCGGAGGCGCATCGCGCCTTCGCCGGTTTCCTGCCCGAAGCCGAGCGCGCCGATCTGCTGGCGAACTATTACCGCCGCCTTTCCGACCTCGATCCGGCGCGGCACCGCCCGGCCGCGCGCGCCTGGAGCGTGTACGAGGCCGCCTGCTCGACCCTTTTGCCCAATGCCGACAACGTGGCGGCGGTCAACGACGACCGCGTGGCCCTCGCGCTGGCGCGGATCGAGGCGCATTATTTCGTCAACCGCATTTTCCTGCCGCAAGGGGCCCTGCTGCAAAATCTCGGGCGGATCGCGCATCTGCCGGCGGTGATCGTGCATGGGCGCTACGACATGGTCTGCCCGATCGCCACCGCCGAGCGGCTGGTGCGCGCCTGGAAAGGGGCCGAGTTCACGCTGGTGCCCGATGCCGGCCACTCGGCCATGGAGCCGGGGATCCGTGCGGCGCTCGTGAGCGCCACCGAGCGGTTCAAGCGGTTGATTTAACAGGCGATTTCTGTGGCATTGCTGCCACGGGCAGGGCTTTTGTAGGCAATACCTTGTTTTTCATGGTGAATCGGGCGCGAACCGGGGTATTTTCCACAGGCTACCGCGACCCGATGGCAATAAGACCTGGGCGCGGCCCCGTAAACCGGGCGTGCAGGGAGCAGGCAAACTTGCGTCAACGCGTCAACGCCGCGGCTATGGCCGTGCGTGGTCCGGCGCTGGGTTCTTGGCTCGCCGGGGCCGTCATCGTGTTCGCGTTGGCCTTTGCCGTATCCGCGCGCGCGGAGGACCAGAAAGAGCAGGATTACGAGCCCGACGCGCTGGCCTTCGGCGCGGGCTATTACGACGTGCTTCGTGCCATGCGGAACAAGCCGGACGCGATGACGGCGGGTTTGCTCAATCTCGAATACCGCTCCGACAAAATGCTGTGGTACTTCCGTCCGCAAATCGGCGCGTGGGCGACCAATCAAGGCTCGGCCTATGTTTACGCCGGCATCCGGCTGGACGTGTTTATCGGCAACCGCTTCGTGTTCACGCCCAGCTTCTCGCCGGGCCTTTACATCGACGGCAACGGCAAGGATCTCGGTTTTCCGGTCGAGTTCCGCTCCTCGGCCGAGTTCGCCTACCGCTTCGACGATTATTCCAGGATCAGCCTGGGCATAGCCCATCTCTCCAACGCCGGCCTGAGCAAAGTGGCCAAGGACAGCCCGATTGCCGGCAACGGGAAAAACCCCGGCGTCGAGACGCTGACCCTCAGCTATTCCGTGCCGATCCGCAATCTGCTCGGCAACTAGCCGGCGGGCGATCGGCCGGTATTCGCGCTGCCGTTTTCACCCCCGGCTAACGCAGTTGTGAAACCCGCGCCCGGCACCCGCGCGGCTCGAGCCGCGCGAAACGGCGGATTCCATGAGCTTCGGCGCGCGGTATCGCACTGCAAAAATCGGGCGCTCACGGCCGATTGAACTGGCGTTCCATACAGCACCCCTATCATGGCGGCGGTTCATGAACTGAGCCGTACGCAGCAATCCAAAACGAACAATGAGGATGATGACCATGAAGAAAACCGGTTTGATTCTCGCCGCCACCGCCGCCGCCGCCTTCGCGACCGCCGGCATCGTCGGCGCGTTCTCTCCGGCCCAGGCCGCGGGCGTGAAGTGCACCGGCGCGAACGCCTGCAAGGGCATGAGCTCCTGCAAGACCGCCACCAGCTCGTGCAAGGGCATGAACGCCTGCAAGGGCCAGGGCTGGGTCGAGTCGTCCGACAAGGCGGCGTGCGAGAAGGCGGGCGGCAAGGTCTCCTAAAGACCTCGCGCTTCTTCTTACTTGCGCTAAGCTTCCGGGCGCCCCGGCCGAAAGGTCCGGGCGCCCGGCTCGCTTTTGCAAGGGCAGCGATCCACATGCAGAACGCCGCCGCGACATCCCAGCGCTTCGCCGGCCTCGGCCTGGGCTTGAGGACCGATTTCCAGGCCGAGCTGCTGGACGATGCATCGCGCCCGGTCGATTGGCTGGAGGTGCTGACCGAGAACTACCTGGTTCCCGGCGGCCCGCCCCTGGCGAACCTCGAGCGCGCCCGCGCGCGCTATCCGCTGGCCATGCACGGCGTGTCGCTTTCCATCGGCGCCAGCGATGAGCTGGACATGGACTACCTCAGGCAATTGCGCGACCTGGCGCGGCGGATCGAACCCGAAATCGTCTCCGACCATCTGTGCTGGACCGGCCATGCCGGCATCAACAGCCACGACCTGCTGCCGGTGCCGCACACCGAAGAGGCTGTCGCGCATATCGCCGGCCGGGTGGCGCGGGTGCAGGATTTCCTCGGCCGGCGCATCGCGCTGGAAAACGTGTCCAGCTACGTCGATTACAGCTTTTCCGCCGTGCCGGAATGGGAATTCCTCGAGGCCGTGGCCGAGCGCGCGGATTGCGACATTCTGCTCGACGTCAACAACATCTATGTCAGCTCGTTCAACCACGAATTCGACCCGCTGGATTACCTGAACGGCGTGCCGGCGAAACGCGTGCGCCAGTTCCACATCGCCGGACACCGGAACAACGGCAGCCATATCGTCGACACCCACGACCATCCGGTGATCGACCCGGTCTGGCGTCTGTTCGCCGAAGCCCTGCGCCGCATAGGGCCCAGGCCCGCGATGATCGAGCGCGACGCCAATATTCCGCCGCTCGGCGAACTTTTGGCGGAAGTAGGCGAGATGCGCCGCGTGGCCGCGCGGACGCTGGCGGAGCGCGCGGCATGACCGCTTCGCGCGGCAACACGCCGCCGCTCGCCCGCGTGCAGGCCGATTTCATCGCCTATATCCGGGGCGACGACGCGGCCATGGCCGGCAAGACGCGCGCGACGCGCAAGGCCGACGCCGAAACGCTGCTCGGCGTCTATCGCAACGCTTTTCCCTTGAGACTGATCGAGGCGCTGGGCGCGAATTTTCCGCGCCTCAAGAGCGTTTTGGGCGACGCGGATTTCGACCGCATGGGCCGCGCCTATATCGCGAAAACCCCGCCGCGCCATTTTTCGATCCGCTGGTTCGGCGACCGTCTGCCGGAGTTCCTGGCGCGCGAGAAACCGTGGCGCGAGGCGCCGGCGGCGGCCGAGCTCGCCGGGTTCGAATGGGCGCTTGCCGCCGCGTTCGACGCCGCCGACGCGCCCGCCCTGGACATTCCCGCCATCGCCGCGATTCCGCCGCAGGACTGGGCCGGCCTGACCTTCGCGTTCCATCCGGCGCTCAGCATCTTCGTGTCGCGTTGGACCGTGCCCGAGCAATGGAACGCGCTCGGCGACGCCGGCGACAACGAGGTGCCCCGACCCCAGCGCCGGGAATCGCCCGTTACCTTCGCGCTCTGGCGCGAGGCGGAAGGCCGGACCATGTTCCGTTCCCTCGCCGAGGACGAAGCTCGGATGCTGGCGGCCGCGCGCGACGGCCAAAGTTTCTCCCTGTTATGCGAAGGCCTATGCGCGCATGTGTCCGAAGACCGGGCCGGCCCGCGCGCCGCTGAGTTGCTGCGCCACTGGGTGGAGCAGGGCTGGGTAACGGAAGCGCGAGCGGCCTGACGCCCGATCATCGCAGCCCCGTGATAATCCGTGAGCGCGCGTACGGCGTAGAATCCGCGCATCGCCACCCTCATGAAAGCGCTGATATGCGGCGCATCCCTTCGGTCCTTCTCATCCTTGCGGCGGTAGCTCTAGGCGATTGCCGGGCTGGGGCGGCCGACTCGGGCGTGGCGTGGCGCGATTTCTCCGACACGATCTTCGCCGAGGCCAAGCGCGATAACCGTTTCGTCGTGCTGTATCTGAAGGCCGTGTGGTGCCATTGGTGCCACGTGATGGAAGCCACGACCTATAAGGACGCCGATGTGCTGGCCGAGATGGCGCAGCACTACATCGCGGTGCGCGTCGACCAGGATTCGCGGCCCGATCTGTCGCTGCGCTACGAGGATTGGGGCTGGCCCGCCACGATCATCTTCGGCCCCGACGGCACCGAGATCGCCAAGCTGCGCGGCTATCGCGCGCCCGAGAAATTCCTGGCGATCCTCAAGGACGTGGTGGCCGATCCATCGCCGGTGAATTACGGCGACAAGCCCGGCGAAACCGAAACCTCCCCCGGCACGGCGCTGCCGGCGGGGCGCCGCGCCGCGCTCGAAACCGAATTCCGCTCGTTCTACGACGCGGAGAACGGCGGCTGGGGCATTTTCAACAAGTTCATGGACGCGCAGGCGATGGAATACGCCCTGGCGCTGGCCAAGCGCAGCGGAGCAGCACGCGGTGATGGGGATGCCGAGCGCATGGCGCGCCAGACCCTGGCGCAGTCCTTCAACCTGATCGATCCGGCCTGGGGCGGGGTGTACCAGTATTCCGACAAGGTGGATTGGAAGTCGCCGCATTACGAAAAGATCATGAGCATCCAGTCGAGCCACCTGACGCTCTATTCGCTGGCCCATGCGCAATGGGGCGAATCCCAGCATCGCGAGGCGGCCGCGAAGGTCTATCGCTATCTCGTTACGTTTCTGGGTTCGCAGCGGGGCGCGTTCTACACCAGCCAGGACTCGGATTCGGTACAAGGCGATCACGGCCACGAATTCTTCGCGTTGGACGACGCGGGAAGACGCTTGAAGCCCATGCCGCGCATCGACACCAACATCTACGCGCGCGAGAACGGTTGGGCGATCGCGGCGCTTGCCGCCTATCACGACGCGACCGGCGAGCTCGAGGCGCTGGCGCGCGCCGTCGCGGCGGCGACGTGGATCGCCGATAACCGCATGGTGGCGGATAGCGGCTTCACGCACGGCGAGGCCGACAAAAACGGCCCGTTCCTCGGCGATACGTTGGCGATGGGCCAGGCGTTCCTGGCGCTCTATCGCTCGACCTCGGATCGGGCATGGCTCGAGCGCGCCGCGCGCGCCGCGGGTTTCATCGAGCAGTACTTCGTCGACGCCGCCACCGGCGGCTGGTTCGCCAGCGCGAATTCCGGCGTGCTGGGCAAGCCGGTCAAGTCGCGCGACGAGAACATCGCCGCGGTGCGCTTCTTCAATCTGCTGTTCCAATATTCCGGCGATGCGCGTTGGCGCCGGGCGGCCGAGCGCGGCTTCGGCTATCTGGCCTCGCCGGCGGTGGTCGAGGCGCTGGATTTTCTGCCCGGCGTGTTGCTGGCCGAGCGTGAATTGCAGCGCGAGCCGGTGCATATCACCATCGTCGGCGGCAAAAGGGACGCGGCGGCGGAAAATCTCTACCGCGCCGCGCTCACCTATCCCGCCGCCTACAAGCGCGCGGAATGGTGGGACAGGACTGAGGGCAAGCTGCCCAATCACGACGTGGAGTACCCCGATCTGGGCGAAGCCGCGGCCTTCGCCTGCTCCAACCGCATCTGCTCGCTGCCCGTGTTCGACGCCAAGGACCTGGCCGGGGCGGTGGACCGGCTCTACCGCTAAACCGCTTCTCCGGTGTATCCATCGGGGATGGCCGGTCCCGCCCCGAAATCCGCCCCTGCGAACGAAATCGACCGCATCGCCGGCCTCGCATGTTGGCGCGGACGGGTGGGCGTCGAGCCGCTGAGCGGGGGCTTGAGCAACCGCAATTACCTGGTGCGCGACGGGGGCGCGCGTTTCGTCGCGCGCCTGGGTGCCGACGTGCCCGAACACGGCATCCTCAGACGGCATGAACAGGCGTCGTCGCGCGCCGCCGCCGCCGCCGGCATCTCGCCCGGCCTGCATCACGCCGGGCCGGGCGTGCTGGTGTTCCGGTTCATCGAGGGGCGCACGTTGACGGCCGACGATTTGCGGCGCGACGGCACGCTGCCGCGCGTGCTGGCCCTGGTCAGGCGCGCGCATGACGAAATCCCACCGCATCTCGGCGCGTCGAAGCCGGTCTTCCAGGTGTTCGACGTGTTGCGCGGCTACGCTGAAACGCTCAAGCGCGGCAACAGCCGCATGGCGGGCGATCTGCCACGATTGATGGCGGCGGCCGCGCGCCTGGAATTGGAGGCGGGGCCTGCGGAAACGAAGTTTTGCCACAACGATCTGCTGGCCGCGAACCTGATCGACGACGGCAAGCGCCTGTGGCTGATCGACTGGGAATATGGCGGGTTCAACGCGCCGCTGTTCGACCTGGGCAATCTGGCCTCGAACAATTCCCTCTCGCCCGCGCAAATGGATTGGCTGCTTGCAGAGTATGACGGCCGCGCGCCCGATCCTAAGCGCCGCCGCGCGCTTCGGGCCATGATCTGCGCCTCGCTGCTGCGCGAGGCGATGTGGAGCATGATGCAGGAAATCCATTCCTCCTTGCCGATCGATTACGTGGCCTATACGAAAGAGAACCTGGCGCGCTATGAAACGGCCTGGAACGAATTCGCCGGGGCGGGCGCATGACCCTTCCAACCCAGGCCCGCGCCGTGGTGATCGGCGGCGGCATCGTCGGCTGTTCGGCCGCCTATCACCTGGGCAAGCTGGGCTGGAAAGACACGCTGCTGCTGGAGCGCAAGAAACTCACCAGCGGCAGCACGTTCCACGCCGCCGGGCTGGTCGGACAGTTGCGCAGCTCGGCCAATATCACGCGGATTTTGACGCACAGCGTCGAGCT
>JAHFPH010000069.1 GCA_023266845.1 Rhodospirillaceae bacterium | reverse complement strand
CGGCGTATTTCTTCAGCACGTCCTCGCGGGTCTGGTCGTTGAAGGCGGCGAAGATGGTCACGAGATTATCGGCCTCCGGGCGCTTTTCCAGTTCGGCGACGCTGTCGGGCAGGGGCAGCGGATCGGTCTTCGCCTTCCTGATCTTCAGCGCGATGTTGTCTTTAGTGTCGGTCAGGTTGATGCGGCTGTAATCCGAGGGGTCGGACTTGCTCATCTTCTTGGTGCCGTCGCGCAAGGACATCACGCGCGTAGCCTCGCCCTGGATGATCGGCTCGATGATCGGAAAGAATTCCACGCCGAAATCGTGGTTGAATTTCTGCGCGATGTCGCGCGCCAGCTCCAGATGCTGCTTCTGGTCCTCGCCCACTGGAACGTGCGTGGCCTTGTAGACCAGGATGTCCGCGGCCATCAGGTTCGGATAGATGTACAGGCCCACCGACGCGTTCTCGCGGTCCTTGCCCGCCTTCTCCTTGAACTGCGTCATGCGGTTCAGCCACCCCACGCGCGCCACGCAGTTGAAGATCCAGGCGAGCTGCGCGTGCGCCGGCACGCGCGACTGGTTGAACACGATGTGCTTCCTGGCGTCGATGCCGCAGGCGATGAACGCGGCCGCCACCTCGCGCGTGCTTTTCATCAACTCCTTCGGGTCCTGCCACGCGGTCAGCGCATGCATGTCCACGACGCAGAACATGCAGTCGTAGCTTTTCTGCAGGCGCACGAAATTGCGCAGCGCGCCCAGGTAATTGCCGAGATGCAGGTTTCCGGTGGGCTGAACGCCCGAGAAGATGCGACTCATGTCAGGCTCCGGTTGGACTCGGGGAAGCGGCAGTTCTTAACCCGCCCGCGTGGAATCGGGTCGGTGCCTTTTGGCGGCGCACGCCGCCCTAAGACGGGGCGCGTGTTTATGGCGGCGCGGAAAGATCAGGTCAAGCGGACTCTGGTCTAACGGATTGACGCGCCAGAGCCTGGCGCAGCTCGCCGAGGCGCGCCGCGCCCAGAACATGGCAGGCCAGACCATAGACCGCTAGGCCCGCGCCGATCAGCGCCGCCAGGGCCGCGATGCGCGCCGGCGTTCCGCCGGCCAACAGATCGCCGAGCAGAAGCCGCCCCAGCAGCAGGGCCGCGACCATGACCGCCGTCGCCACTACGATGAGCGCCGCGCGTTTGGTCAGGCGCTCGTCGGGCTGCAAATGCCCGCGCCGCCACAGAACGACGCCCAGCCCGGCCGCGTTGACCCACGACGCCGCCGCCACGGCCAGCGCGATGCCGACCTGTTGCAGCGGAACCATCAGCGTCACCGCCAGCGCGATGTTCACCGCCACGGCCGAGGCACCCACCAGCACGGGCGTACGCGTGTCCTCGCGCGCGAAGAATCCGGGCGACAACGCCTTGACCAGCACGAAGGCCGGCAGACCGATCGCATAGGCCGCCAGCGTGCGCGCGGTGGCGGCGGCGTCCTCGGCTCCGAACGCGCCGCGCTGGAACAGCACCGCGATGATCGGCCCGGGCACGGCGATCAGCGCCGCGGCGGCGGGCAGGGTCAGCAGCAGCCCCAGCTCGATGGCGCGGTTCTGGTTGGCGCGCGCCGCGTCCAGGTTGCCCGCGCGCAATTGTCGCGACAGCAGCGGCAGCAGCGCCACGCCGACGGCCACGCCCACCACCCCCAGCGGCAACTGGTTCACCCGGTCGGCGTAATAGAGATACGAAATCGCGCCGGACGGCAGCAGCGAAGCCAACAGCGTGCCGATCCACTGGTTCAACTGGATGACGCTGGCGCCGAAAATTCCCGGCAGCATCAGGCGGAAAAGCTTGCGAATGTCCGGGCTCAACCGCGGCCGCGGCAGCGAGGGCAGGATGTCGGCGCGGCCAGCGTCCTGGGCCAGCCAGATGAACTGCGCCGCGCCGGCGATCGCCACCGCCCAGGACAGCGCATGGCCCGGTGTGGTGGTCCAATGCACCGGGCCCAACAGCGCCAAAATCATGATGATGTTCAGCAGAATCGGCGCGGCCGACGCCACCGCGAAACGGTCGATCGCGTTCAGCGCCGCGGCCAACATCGATACCAGCGCCATGAACATCAGGTAAGGAAAACAGATGCGCGTGAACTCAACGGCCAACGCGAATTTCTCGGACTCGCCCACGAAGCCAGGTGCCACCGCCACCATCAGCCAAGGCATGGCAAGCTCGACCAGCACGGTCAGCGGCAGCAGCACCGCCAGCAGGACCGACAAGGCGCGGCCGGCGAAGTCGCGCGCCGCGTCGCGCCCCTGGGCCTGCAACGTGCCGGCGAACAGCGGCACGAAGGCGGCGTTGAACGCGCCCTCGGCGAACAGGCGACGGAACAGGTTGGGAAACTGGAAGGCGACGAAAAACGCGTCGGCCACGCCGCCCGCGCCCAGCAACGCCGCCATCATCACGTCGCGCGCGAAGCCCAGCACGCGGCTCAACATGGTCCACACGCCGATCGTGGCGATGCCGCGAAGAAGAGACATCGGCGGCTAGGCGTCCGTTCGAATGATCGTCATGGCCGGGCCGGCCCGAAGGGACGTGTCCCGGCCATCCACGTCGGGGCAGCGTCGTGCCGCTGCGGAGGACGTGGATGGCCGGAACAAGTCCGGCCATGACGGAAAAGAAAAAGCTTTCGCTGAACTCGCAAAGCTGCTGTTCACTCCGCCGCCACCGGGGCGCGCTGACGCGGCGGCCGGCGCGACGGGGCCTCCTCGGCGACCTTGCCCTCGGCCGGATCGGCCAGCGCGGTCAAAAGCTGTTCCTTGATCTTGGCGAGCTTGTGCTCCTCGGAAACCTTCATGCCGAACAGGTCCTTCACGTAGAACACGTCCACCACGCTCTCGCCGTAAGTCGAAATGCGCGCGGTCGAGATCTGCAGATTGCAGTTCGTCAGCGTGCGCGTCACGTCGAACAGCAGGCCGGGCCGGTCGCGGCCGTTGACCTCGACCACGGTATGCGTGGCGCTGGCCTTGTTGTCGAACAGCACGCGCGGCGGCACCTTGAACACGCGGGTGCGGCTTTGGATCGCGGGCGGGCGGGCGAGCTCCTGGCGCGTGCGCAGCTTGCCCGAAAGCGACTGCTCGACCCGCGTCGCCAGCTTGGCCAGCCGGTCCGGACGGTCGAAGGCGCCGCCGTCGGCGCTTTGCACCGAAAACGTGTCCAGCGCCATGCCGTCGTTGGTGGTGAAGATGCGCGCCTCGACGATGTTGGCGCCGCTCAAGGCCAAGGCGCCGGCGATGCGGCTGAACAGCCCGGGATGGTCCTCGGTATAGATCGTGACCTCCGTCACGGCGCGCGACGGCTCGACCTTGTGGTCGATGGTCAGCGGCGCCTTTTCGCGTTCGGCCGTGCGCACCATGCGCGCGTGGCGTGTGAGCGTCGGCAGGTCGAACGCCAGCCAATAGGCCGGGCCGCAGCGCTCCAGATGCCGCTTGAACTCTTCTTCGCTCCAATCCCGCAATTCCCGGCGCAACTGCGCCTGCACCGCTTCGGCGCGGGCTTTCATGCCCTGGCCGGCGACAAGCCCGCCCGACAGCACTTCCTCGGCGCGCCAGTAAAGCTCGCGCAGCAGCGTGGCCTTCCAGTTGTTCCACACGTTCGGGCCCACGGCGCGGATATCGGCCACGGTCAGCACCAGCAGCAGGCGCAGCCGCTCGGGGCTTTGCACCAGGGCGCAGAAATCGGCTACGGTCTTGGGATCGTCGATGTCGCGCTTGAACGCGGCATAGGCCATCAGCAGATGATAGCGCACCAGCCAGGCGACCGCCTCGGTCTCTTCGTCGCTCAATCCCAGCCGCGGGCACAGCTCGCGCGCTACCTGCTCGCCCAGGATCGAATGGTCGCCGCCGCGCCCCTTGGCGATGTCGTGCAGCAGCACCGCCAGGTACAGCACGCGGCGCGACAGCACTTTCAGCACCACTTCGCTCGAAACCGGGTGGTCCTCTTTCAGCAGCCCTTTTTCGATCCGGTGCAAAATGCCGATGGCGTAGATCGTGTGCTCGTCCACCGTGTGCACGTGGTACATGTCGTATTGCATCTGCGCCACGACGCGGCCGAAATCGGGCACGAAGCGTCCCAGCACGCCCGCCTCGTTCATGCGCCTGAGGGTCACTTCCGGGTCCTGCTCGCAGGTCAGGATGTCCAGGAACAATTGATTGGCCGCGGGCTCGGCGCGCAGCTTGGCGTCGGCCAGCCGCAGATGGCGGCGCACGAGCCGCAGCGCCTGGGGATGCACGTCCAGTCCGTTGACCTGGGCCACGTGGAACAGGCGCAGAAGATTGGCCGGGTCCTTGGCGAACGCGTCGTCGCGCTTGGCGTTCAGCCGCCCCGCATCGACCGTGAAATCGCCGAAATCCTTGCGCCACGGCGCGATGCGGCTCAGCGCCGACAACGGCTTTTTCTTCAACTCCGCTTCCATCGCAGCGCAGAACACGCGCGTCAGATCGCCCACGTCCTTGGCGACCAGGAAGTAGTGCTTCATCAACCGCTCGACGCGTTTGCTGCCGGCATGGTCGGTATAGCCCATGCGCCGCGCGATTTCGGACTGCACGTCGAAGGTCACGCGTTCTTCCGCACGTTCGGTCAGGTAGTGCAGGTGGCAGCGCAGGCGCCACAGAAATTCGCGCGATTTGACGAACGTGCGCGCTTCCCCGGCGGTCAACACGCCCTTGGCGATCAGCGCTTCGGGCTCGCCGGTCTTGTAAAGGCATTTGGCGATCCAGGTCAGCGTATGCAGGTCGCGCAAGCCGCCTTTGCCGTCCTTGATGTTCGGCTCCAGCACGTAGCGCGAATCGCCCATGCGCTGGTGGCGCTCGTCGCGCTCCTTCATCTTGGCGTCGACGAATTCCGCCCGGTTGCCGTCGATGAATTTCTTCTCGAAGCGCCGGCGCAGCTCGCGGTAAAGCTCCTGGTCGCCCCAGACATAGCGCGATTCCAGCAGCCCGGTGCGGATCGTCAGCTCCTGCTTGGCGTGGCGCAGGCATTCGTCGATCGAACGCGTGGCATGGCCGACCTGCAGCCCCATGTCCCACAGCACGTACAGCATGAATTCGACCACCTGCTCGCCGTGCGGCGTTTGTTTGTAGGGGCGCAGGAACAGAAGGTCGATGTCGGACCGCGGCGCCAATTCCCCACGGCCGTAGCCGCCCACGGCGACGACGGAAATCTGCTCGGCCTTGGTGGGATTGGGCGCGCGGAACATGCGCTCAGACGCGAAATCGAACAGCACGCGCACGATCTGGTCGACCAGATGCGCCGACGCGTGCATCACCCCTTGGCCGGAATTGTCCTCCTCGAAGCGGCGGCGGATCTCGTCCTGGCCGTCCTTCAGCGCCTGCTTCAGCAGCGCCAGCAACCGCTGGCGGCGCTCGCCCTCGGGCCGCGCGGCGATTTCGTCGCACTTCGCCAAGAGCGCGCGGCGATCGATCACCTCGCGTGGGCTCGCGATTTTTTCGGCGGTTTGGGTCGCGGACATCTATTTACGCGCCGCGTGGGCGGCCGCGCGCAGGCCGCGGTCGATCACCTCGGCTAAGAGCTGCGCGATGCAGTCGTAAATCTCGTCGTTGCCGCGGGTCATCTCTTCGCGCGTGCGCGGGATCATGCGGCCCTCGCCGTCCCAATACCGCATGATGTCGTAGCGCGGAAACAGATTCACGCCGGGTAGCCCGGCGGTCTGGCGTATCGAATCGAGGAACGGCTGGAAATTTATCAGCAGCGCCGAGCCGCGCGCGTATTGCGGATCCATCAAGATGAGATCGGCATGCATCGCCGCGACGCTGTCCATGCCCTTGGTCAGGGCTTCGCTGAATTCGTCGGGATCCATGGTCTGCGCCGCCTCGACCGTGCCGGTTTCCCAGATGATCAGGCTCGGGCTCAGCGTGGCGATGTCGCGCGCGAAACGCTCCAGCGCCGCCCTGGCGGTCTGGCGGCGCACGCCGAAATTGAACACCCTGACCTCGGTCGCATCCAGCCGTTTGGACAGGATGTCGGCCAGGCGTGTCGGCCACGCGGCGGCGGGCGACGATGCGCCCAGGCCTTGCGTGCTGGCGCCGCCGATTGCGACGAGCACCAGCTTGCGTTCGCGCGCCACGCGCGCCGCGGCGTTGGGGAAGTCGGCGATGTCGTCGATCAGCCCCGGCGGCACGCGGCAATTCTCGGGCACGGCCGCGTCGTCGGCCGCGCGCGCGGGAGCCGCCGCCGCCAAAAGCGATGCCGCGAAAAACAGCACGGTGAAGAGCGGGGCGTTCATCGCGTCCTCATGCTCCGATTTCGCGCCGTTGCGCCTCGGACTGGCGGACCCAGCTCATCGCCCCCGCAACCGCCGCCATCACCCCCACGCCCGCCAGCGACACGACGACATGCATGGCGGCGCGCGAGCTGAATTCGACCAGAATCAAGTGTCCCAAATACGACAGGAATATACCGAGACAGAAGATGTAAAGCGAGTTCTGGCCCATTTGCACCAGCACCCCGGCGGGGGCGGAACGCAGCCATTTCGCCTCGGGCTGGATCAGCCAAACCGCCAAATAGGCCAGGGCCAGGAAGTTGGCCAGCCGGTAGACGCCCAGCGACGTCTTGCCGTTGCCCCACCAGATCACGCGCGCCAGGCGCGGCAGGTCGATGCCGTAATGCGCCTGCAGCGCCAGGAACGTCCGGCCGGCGACGCTTAAGGCAAGGATCGCGGCGCACAGCCACACCAGCCATCGCCGGCCGAGCCACGACGGGAAAGGTTCGGGTCGCGGATAGCCCAGGCACGCACCCAGCACGAACAGGAACTGCCAGGCCAGCGGATTGAAGAACCAATTGCCGTCGGGAAAAGCTGGCAGGTTGAAGCCCCAGCGCTGCACCACCAGGTACAGCAACCCCGAAACGGCGATCGCCGCCCAGGGATAACGGCCGATCAGCGGCAGCGCCGCGGCCAATCCCACCATCAGAACGATATAGAGCGGCAGAATGTCCATGAACGCGGGCTGGAACAGCAGCAGCAGCGCGTTGACCACGGCCAGATGCGGGGTTTTCAGGAATTCGTCGACGTTCATCTCTTCGACGAACATCGGGTTGGACAGGCGCTCGGCGGTGAACGACACCTCGGCCATGAAGATCACGAACAGGAAGATGTGCGCGACGTAAAGAATCCAGCAGCGCCCCAGGATTCTCAGCGCGGCGAATACGGCGCCCATCCGCTCGGCGACGCGCCCGAACACCAGCGCGGCCGCGAAGCCCGAAATGAAGACGAAAATCTCGGCCGCGTCCGAGAAATTCCAGCTTCCCAGCGTGATGTTGGCCAGCTTGTTGTTCGGGATATGGTCGATATAGATGAAGACCAGGGCCATCCCGCGGAAGAAGTCCAGCCTTAGGTCGCGGCCGCCGGAATAAGGCATTTACGCGCGTCCTGCCATGCGGCTATAAACCGGGACCGCAAGCCTAGCACGGCCCAGCGCCGGGGCGCAGGCGGGGATGGAATAACCCGGGCCGGTAGCCGTTTAACGCGCGAATGTCCCCTAAATCCTTGATCCGGGCGCAGACAGCGCTGTCGATCCTGGCGCTGCTGACCGCGGCGGCGCTGTGCCTTGCCGCCCCGGCCCGCGCGCAGCAGGTCACGGCCGCCGTGGATGCTGCCGCCAAGCCGGCCGAGGCGATGTTCGGCGGGCGCGATTGCGCCGTGCCGGCCCGCATCGCGCGGATCGCAGGCACCCTGCCGCG
The DNA here is from genome assembly GCA_023266845.1 of Rhodospirillaceae bacterium. GTDB lineage: Bacteria > Pseudomonadota > Alphaproteobacteria > JAEULC01 > JAEULC01 > JAEULC01. Next base: position 10,693 of record JAHFPH010000069.1, on the reverse strand, counting down.
CACCGCCAAGCAGTTGCGCGACCGTCAGCCGCTTACCATCGTCGCCATCGGCTCTTCCTCGACCGAGGGCATCGGCGCCAGCGCCCCCGCTTTCGCCTATCCGGCGCAGCTCGAACGCGAACTGGCGAAACGCTTTCAGGCCAGCGCCGTCAAGGTGTTCAACAAAGGCGTGGGCGGCGAATTGGCGCGCGACATGGTGGCGCGGATGGAGCGCGACGCGATCGCCGAAAAACCCGACCTGGTGATCTGGCAGACCGGCACCAACGACGTGGAGCGCGGCATCGCGTCGGATGCTTTCGCCGCGACCATGCACGACGGCCTGGCCCGCTTGCGCGCGGCCAAGATCGACGTGCTGATCGTCGATCCGCAATTCTGCTCGCGCGTGGCCGATCGCGGCGGCTACCCGGCCTATATGGATCTGATCGCCGCCCTGGCCGAACAAAACGGCGCGGCGCTGTTCCGCCGGCTGGCGGTGATGCGTCAATGGGTCAGCGCCGGGGCCTTCACCATGGACACGATGCTGGCCGGCGACAAATTTCACATGAACGACCGCAGCTACCAGTGCCTGGCAAGCGTCCTGGCCGACGCCATCGAATCTGTAGTTGCCCAGTAAAGCTTTGATTTATTTTATCCTTTAGGCGCGGCGCCGATCGTATTTTCCCCGGCCGATATCACACAAAAGCCTTATTCCAGGCACACCCGGAACACAGTCGCCGGGCGTAATTCCCACTCTAGACCTCCCCTCAAATGCGAGGGCCGCATCCCCCCGCGGTCCTCGATCAGCCGGTAAAATGGCTGTCTTGGGCGGTCGCTGGTCCCCCCGGCGGCCGCCCATTTATTTTCCGGCGGGGTATGATCCCCAGCGTCAGCGACCACGCCGGACACCGATCGCCCGTGACGCCTTCACACCCGCTTTTCGCCGCTCGTGCGCTCGCCTGCCGGCGCGGTCCGCGCGCGGTTTTCGCCGGGCTCGACTTCGCGCTTGGCGCCGGCGACGCGCTGCTGCTCACCGGCCCGAACGGCGCGGGCAAGTCCAGCCTGCTGCGGGTTCTGGCCGGGCTGACGCCGGCTTCTTCCGGCGCGGTGCTGTGGTCGGGCGTTTCGATCGGCGGCGATGAAGAGGCGCATCGCCGGCGCTTGGCTTATCTCGGCCATGCCGACGGGGTGAAATCGGCGCTGAGCGTCGCCGAGAATCTCGATTTCTGGATCGCGCTCAGCGGTGGCGGCGGATCGCGCGACGCGACCCTGGCGCGGTTCGGCCTTTTGCCGCTCGCCCGGCTGCCGGCGCGCTATCTGTCGGCGGGGCAGAAACGGCGTCTGGCCCTGGCGCGGGTCGTTTCACTGCCCCGGGCACTGTGGCTGCTGGACGAGCCCGGCTCGGGTCTCGACGATGCTTCGATCGGCGCGCTGCTTGAAGCAGTCGCCTTGCATCGCTCGCAAGGCGGCATCGCGGTCATCAGCACCCATGCGGCGCCGGTCCTGCCCGGCGCGCGCGTCCTCGATCTCGCGCGCTTCGCGGTCGTAGAGGCGGCATGAGCGCCTTTGTGGCGTTGATCGGCCGCGATCTGCGCCTGGCGTTGCGCCAAGGCGTCGATGCCGCCATGGCGGTGCTGTTCTTCGTCGTGGCGGTGGCGTTGTTCCCGTTCGGCGTCGGGCCCGACCCCGAGATCCTGGCGCGCATCGCGCCGGGCGTGCTGTGGGTGATGGCGCTCCTAGCCGCGCTGCTGTCGCTGGATCGCCTGTTCCTGGCGGATTACGAGGACGGCGCGCTGGAGCTGATCGTGCTGTCGCCCGCGCCGCTGATGCTGGTCGTGCTGGCGAAGGCCGCGGCGCATTGGCTGGTGTCGGGATTGCCGCTGGTGATCGCCGCCCCCGTATTGGGCGTGCTGCTGAATCTTCCCGCGGGCGGATTCTTCACCCTGATACTGGCCATGCTGATCGGCACTCCGGTTCTAAGTTTGATCGGCGCGGTGGGCGCGGCCCTGGCCTTGGGCGCGCGGCGCGGCGGCGTGCTGATCGCGCTGCTGGTTTTGCCGCTCTATATCCCGGCGTTGATTTTCGGAGTCGCTGCCGTCGATGCCGCGCTGCTGGGGCAATCCGCACGGCCGCATCTCTTTCTATTAGGCGCGCTGCTGGCCGCCGCTTTGCCGTTATGCCCCTGGGCTGCCGCGGCCGCGATCCGTCAGGCGGTCGAATGATGTCGAAAACCCGCGCCTCGCGTTAACCGATCCAGTCTTCAGGCTTCTCGATCAGTTACTCAACCGTTAAAAATAGTTGGTAACCAAGTATCTTCTCGAAACCAAGGGAGTCCGCGGCCTTCATTGTCGGCGTGACGCCTGTTTTGGGGCTCTTCGCGCGGGCTCCATCATCATGCCGCGGCTTCGTTATCGACTTCACCGGCGGCGACACGCTGACGGTGTTCGGCCAGACCCTGGCCCAGTTCACCGCCAACAGCGCCAACGAACTGCCGATCTAGTCATTTACCGCAAGTTTTTCTACCCACGGGGTGCCCCAAAGGGCGTCCCGTTCGCGTTTGGGTGAGCGCCCCTTGCCAGGGCATCGGTGCCATCGCATAACACCCGCATGCAGCGCTTCGCCAATCCCGGGAAGTTCCTGCGGCTGGCCGCCGTGGTGCAGCCCGTCGCCATCACCGTGCTGGCGATGTCGCTCGTGCTCGGGCTGATCCTGGGCCTGGTGGTGGCGCCCCCGGACTACCAGCAAGGCGACACGGTGCGCATCATGTACGTGCACGTGCCCGCAGCCTGGATGGCGCTGTTCGTCTACACCGTCATGGCCGTGGCCAGCGCCGTGACTCTGATCTGGCGCCATCCCTTGGCCGAAATCGCCGCGCGCGCCTCGGCGCCGATCGGCGCGTGCTTCACGTTCGTAGCACTTGCCACCGGCTCGCTCTGGGGCAAGCCGATGTGGGGCACTTGGTGGGTGTGGGACGCGCGGCTCACCTCGGTGCTGGTACTGTTCTTTCTCTATGTGGGCTACATCGCGTTGGCCAACGCCTTCGACGACGAGGAACGCGGCGGGCGCGCCGCCTCGATCCTGGCGCTGGTCGGCTTCGTCAACGTGCCGATCATCAAATTCTCGGTCGATTGGTGGAACACGCTGCACCAACCCGCGAGTGTCTTGAAGATCGGCGGGCCGGCGATCGACGCCTCGATGCTGTGGCCGCTCTTGCTGATGGCCGTGGCGTTCAAGGCGTTCTACGTGGCGGTGCTGATCATGCGCATGCGCGCCGAGCTGGCCGAGCGCCGCTTGCGCGTGGCTACCCTCGCCGGCGCCCAGGGTTGACGGACCAATCCGCGCCCGGCTGGTGTTTATCTCTTTGCAATCAATGGCGTGGCGGCCCTCGACTCGGGGCCGACGGGCGCTAGAATGCGCCGCACGGCGCTTCTCCCGGCACGCAGCGACTGGAAACCCACGGCTTGGACGCGATCGCGACCTTCCTATCGATGGGCGGCTATTGGCCCTATGTCTGGCCCGCTTTCGCGCTGACCGCGGCGGTGCTCGGCGGCTTGTGGCTGGTCTCGTGGCGCGCCATGAAAACGCGCGAGGCCGAAGCGGACGCGTTGCCGTCGCGCCGGCGCGACGCGCGCCCGGAAACCTCGCCATGACGCGCAAGCGCCGCCGCCTTTACGTCGTCGCGGCCTCGATGCTGTGCCTCGGCGTCGCCACCGCCCTGGTGCTGCTGGCGTTCCAGGACAGCATCGTGTTCTTCCGCAGCCCCAGCGAGATCGCCGACATGAAACCCGCGTCCGGCCAGCGTTTGCGCCTTGGCGGCCTGGTCGAGGAAAAAAGCGTGCGCAAGCTGGCCGATTCCGTGACCGCTTTCCGCGTCACCGACCTGAACAAGACCGTCGAGGTCACCTATCGGGGCATTCTTCCCGACCTGTTCCGCGAGGGGCAGGGCGTGGTGGCGGACGGGCGCATGAACGCCGACGGCGTGTTCGTCGCGAGCCAAGTGCTGGCCAAGCACGACGAGACCTACATGCCCAAGGAAGTCGCCGAGGCGTTGAAAAAATCCGGGCGCTGGCAGGAAACCGGGCCGCAAAAAATGAAAGCCAAGCCATGATCGCGGAGCTGGGGCATTTCGCGCTGATCCTGGCGCTGGTCGCGGCGCTGGTGCAGGGCAGCGTGCCGATGATCGGCGCATCGCGCAACGACCGCGCCTGGATGGCGGTGGCGCGCCCCGCTGCGCTCGGCCAGGCCGGGGCGGTGGCGCTGGCGTTTTTCGCGCTGATGTGGTGCCACATCGCCTCCGATTTCTCGGTCATGGCCGTGGCCGCCAATTCCAATTCGCAAATGCCGCTGATCTACAAGATCAGCAGCACCTGGGGCTATCACGAAGGCTCGATGGTGCTGTGGGTGCTGATTTTGGCGATCTACGGCGCGGCCGTGGCTTTGTTCGGCGACAATCTGCCGCCGGCCTTGCGCGCGCGTGTGCTGGCGGTGCAGGCCTGGATCGCCATCGGCTTCCTGCTGTTCATCCTGTTCACGTCCAATCCGTTCCTGCGCATGACGCCCGCGCCTGCCGACGGGCGCGACCTCAATCCACTGCTGCAGGATCCGGGCCTGGCGATCCATCCGCCGTTCCTGTATTTCGGCTATGTCGGATTCTCGATGGCGTTCTCCTTCGCCATCGCCGCCCTGATCGAAGGCCGCGTGGACGCGGCCTGGGCGCGCTGGGTAAGGCCCTGGACGCTCTTGGCCTGGTGCTTTCTCACCGCCGGCATCGCCATGGGCAGCTACTGGGCCTATTACGAGCTGGGCTGGGGCGGCTGGTGGTTCTGGGACCCGGTCGAGAACGCGTCCTTCATGCCCTGGCTGATCGGCACGGCCCTGCTGCATTCCGCCTCGGTGGTGGAAAAGCGCGACGCGCTGAAAAGCTGGACGATACTTCTCGCGATCATCGCCTTCTCGCTGAGCCTCATGGGCACGTTTTTGGTGCGCTCGGGCGTGCTGACCTCGGTGCACGCCTTCGCCACCGATCCGGCGCGCGGCGTGTTCATCCTGGGGTTGCTGGCGATCACCACGGGCGGGGCGCTCGTGCTTTATGTCTGGCGCGCGCCGGGGATGGGCACGGGCGGGCTGTTCGCGCCGGTCAGCCGCGAGGGCGCGCTGGTGCTGAACAACCTGCTGCTGGCCACGGCTTGCGCCACGGTGTTCTTGGGCACGCTCTACCCGCTGTTCCTCGACGCGCTGGGCGGCGACAAGGTTTCGGTCGGCGCGCCGTTCTTCAACGCCACCTTCGCGCCGATCATGGCGCCGCTGGTCGCGGCGATGGCGGTGGGGCCGCTGCTCGCCTGGAAGCGCGGCGACCTGTTCGGCGCGCTGCAGCGTCTCTACGCGGCGCTGGCCATCGCGATCGTCGTCGGCCTGGCGACGCTCTATCTTACGCGCGGTGGCCCGGTGCTGGCGGCGTTCGGCATGGCGCTGGCGGCCTGGCTGTTCTTCGGCACGCTAAGCGAATTGGCCGAGCGCCTGCGCCTGTTCCGCGTGCCGCTTTCCGACAGCATCCAGCGCGCCGCCATCCTGCCGCGCGCGGCTTACGGCATGCTGATCGCCCATGCCGGCATGGCGTTCACCGTCGCCGGCGTCACCGCCACCTCGGCCTGGGAAACGGAAAGCATTTCCTCCATGCGCCCGGGCGACCGCGCCGCGCTCGCGGGCAACGAGTTCGTGCTGCTTGATGTGCGCCAGGATCTTCAAGGGCCCAACTACACGGCGGAACAGGCGGGCATCTCCGTGCTGCGCAACGGCAAGGAGATCGCGGTGCTGGAGCCGGCCAAGCGCTTCTATCCCGTGCAGCGCCAGGCCACCAACGAAACCGCGATCCTGACCACCGGGTTTTCCGACGTGTATGCGGCCCTCGGCGACGGCAATCCGCAGAGCGGCTGGACCGTGCGGCTTTATTACAAACCCCTGGTCACCTGGATCTGGCTCGGCGCGGCGCTGATGGTCGCGGGCGGGGCGGTGTCCCTAAGCGACCGGCGCCACCGCGTCGGCGCGCCGTCGCGCGGCCAACCACGAACACGCCCGCGCGCTTCCGCCGCCCCGGCCGCCGCCAGCGATGACTGACCAGCCCGCCAGGGCCGCGCTGTTTCGCGGACGCTCGCTGTTTCCGGTGCTGGCGATCGCGATTTTCGCGGTGATCGTGGTTTTTTTCGCGGTCGGCCTCACCAAGGACTCGCGCAAGCTGCCGTCGGCGCTGCTCGACCAGCCCGCGCCCGGCTTCGACCTGCCGCCGCTCACGTCAGCGCTGCCGGGCCTCAAGACCGTCGATTTGCAGGGCCGCGTGTCGCTGGTGAATGTCTGGGCGTCGTGGTGCGGGCCGTGCCGCGTCGAGCACCCCCTGCTGATGCGCCTGGCGCGCGACGGCAGGGCCGAGGTCGTGGGCATCAACTGGAAAGACAAGAAGGACGACGCCGAAAATTTCCTGAAGGAGCTCGGCAATCCCTACGCCCGCATCGGCTTCGACGCCAGCGGCCGCGTCGGCATCGACTGGGGCGTCTATGGCGTGCCTGAAACCTACGTGATCGATCGCGAGGGTCGCATTCGCTACAAGGTCGTGGGTCCGATCATGCCGGACGAGCTGAAAGACAGTATCCTGCCGCTGATCGAAAGCCTGAAAAAATGAAGGCGGCGCGCGCCCTCGTCTTGCTGTTCGCGCTGTTGCTCGCGCCCGCCGCGTCGGCGGTCGAGCCGGACGAGATGCTGAAGGACCTCGTTTTGGAATCCCGCGCGCGCGAGCTCAGCCGGCACCTGCGCTGCCTGGTCTGCCAAAACCAGTCGATCGACGATTCGGCGGCGCCGCTGGCGCGCGATCTGCGCGTGCTGGTGCGCGAGCGCCTGGTCGCGGGCGATAGCGACGACAAGGTGCTGGGCTTTCTCACGCAACGCTACGGCAGTTTCGTGCTGCTGAAACCGCCGGTGAAACCTGCCACCTATCTGCTGTGGTTCGGGCCATTCGCGGTTCTGATCCTGGGCGGGCTGGGGCTGTGGTGGATCGTGCGCAAGCGCCCGAAGCTCGCGGCGCCCGCGCCGCTTTCGGCCGACGAACAAAAACGCCTGCAAGCGATGCTGACCGGGGACCGGAAGCGATGATCTTCTGGATCGTCGTCACGCTGCTGTCCGTGGCGCTGGGTCTGGCGCTGGCGCGGCCCCTGCTGCGCGGCGCGGACGAGGCGGCGCCCCGCCGCGAAGATTTCGACGCGGCGGTGTACCGCGACCAGCTTGCCGAGATCGAGCGCGATCGCGCGCGCGGCACCCTAAGCGACGACCAAGCCACCGCCGCGCGCCTGGAGGTCGAGCGCAGGCTTCTGTCCACCGCGAACAAAACCGGGCAGCCGGCGGCACCTTCTCCGCGCGCATCGCACACGCCGATCGTCGCGGCCGTTGTCGCCCTAGCGGTGCCGGTTCTGGCGCTGCTGACCTATGCCGAGCTCGGCGCGCCCGGCCTGCCCGGCCAGCCCTTCGCCGACCGCCGCGACCGCGCACCCGGCTCGCAGTCCGCTGAGGGCGAGGCGCATCAAGGCGCCCAGGCGGAATCGATGCAGGTGCTGACCGAGCGCATGGCCAAGCGCCTGGCCGAGGCCGGCGGCACGGCCGAGGAATGGTCGCTGCTCGCGCGCTCGTACCAGAATCTCGAACGCCACCGCGACGCGGTGGCGGCGCTGGAACGCGCGGTTTCCGTGTCGAACCGCGACCCGCAATACGTGGCGGCCCTGGGCGAGGCGCGCATCATGGCCGCCGACGGCATGGTGCCGCCCCAGGCCCGCGCCGAATTCGAGGAAGCGCTGAAGCGCGATCCGAAAGACCCGCGCTCGCGCTTCTACATCGCGCTGGCCGAGGCGCAATCCGGCAAACTGCACGAGGCGCTGGACCGGATGGTGGCCCTGGCCAAGGACACGCCGCCGGACGCGCCGTATCTGGCAATGGTGCGCGAGCGCATCGCGGGCCTGGCGGGCGAATTGAAGCAGGACCCGGCGAAAGTCCTGGCGCAAACGCCCTCACCCACAGCACCGAAAGCCCCGCTCGCGCCGCCGCAAGCCGCAAGCGCCGCGGCGGAGCGCGGCCCGACCGCGCAGGACGTCGCAGCAGCGCAGCAAATGTCGCCCGAGGCGCGCCAGCAGATGATCCGCGGCATGGTCGACGGGCTGGCGGCGAAACTCGACGCCGATCCCGGCGATATCGATGGCTGGGTGCGGCTGATACGCGCCTACAAGGTGCTGGGCGAGGACAACAAGGCGGCCGACGCCGCGGCCAAGGCGGCGGCCGCCAATCCGGCGCAGCGCATGCGCATCGCCGCCACGGCCCAGCAACTGGGCATCGCAGTCGCGGCTCCGCAGGCCCAACCGCCCGCGCAAACCGCGTCGCTCGACGCCCCCCCACTTGACGCAAAAGCGATCCGTGCTGGATCGCCCGCGCCGGCCGACCGCGTGGCGGCGCTGCGCCAGCGCCTGCAATCCGCGCCCAATGACCGCGAGGCCCTGTTCCAGGTGGGCTTGGCCGAAGCCGCCCTAGGCAACAAGCTCGCCGCCGCCGAATTATGGGGCAGGCTTTTGGGCCAGTTCAACCCGGCCTCGCCGGAATACGCGGCTTTGCGCGCGCGGCTCGATGCCCTCAAAGGCGGCTGATCGCCGCCCGGCCGGCGACACGCTGGCGCGTGAGCCGTTCCGGCAGGTCTAACCCCCGGCAAATTTTTCCGTCATACCCGGCCATGACGATTCTGTGTTGTGCTGTGTCCTTGACACCCGAGCTTCGTACCATTAATTCATTCCGACCCATGAGCAGGACGGTCCATATCCAGCGACGACGACGCGACGCTTTCGGCGCCGCGCGCTAGGCGTTCGTCGGTTTTTCCTGCTGATTTCCTAAAGTTTCCAATCGAACCGACGAAGGCTTGCGCGCAAGGGCGCCGCCCATCCGCGCGCGTTCCCTTTTTTTCGTCGGAGAGACCAGTCATGTTCGACATCACGACCGAGCGGCCGGAAGACGCCGCCGCGATCGACCGGCTTCTCGATGCCGCCTTCGGCGCCAACCGGCAATCCAAGACCTCGTATCGCTACCGGCGGGGCGTGGCGCCGGTGCACGACCTGCGGCTCGTTGCGCGAGCGAACGACGCGGTCGTCGGCACGCTGCGCTTCTGGCCGGTCGCGATCAGCGAAGCCGCCGAGCCGGCGCTGTTGCTGGGTCCGCTAGCCGTCGATCCGTTGCTGCACGGCAGGGGCATCGGCACCGCGCTGATGGGCCAGGGCCTGGACATGGCGGCCTGGGCGCGGCACCGCATCGTGCTGCTGGTGGGCGACATCGGCTATTACGCGCGGTTCGGGTTCCGCTCCGCATCGTCCCGGGGCATCGTCATGCCGGGCGAAAATCAGAACCGCGTGCTGGCGCGCGCGCTCAGCTTCGGCGCGTTCGGCGGCGTTAGCGGAGTCGTCCAGCCCTGGAGGCCGGTTCGCGGACGCGTCGATCGGCGCCGCCGCGCAATAGCGGCATAGATCGGCCGCGCCCTGGATTGGAGCGGGCCGCCGGGCGCGTTAAGGTGCGCCGCATGGCCGCCGACGCGCGCACTTGCCTGTTCCAATGGATCGCCGACCGCTTTCCGTCGCCGGCGATCGACCGCGACAAGCGCCTGCGTGCGGTTTGGAAAGCGATGTTCTATATCGTGGCGCCGCAAGCGCCGTTCGCCATGCGCACGCGGCGCTATCGGCTGTGGGTGCATCCGAAAAAACGCAAGGACATCGCGCGCGCCATCCTGCATCGCGGCGCCTACGAGCCGATGGAAACCGCCGTCATGCTCGCTCGCCTCAAGCCCGGCATGACGGTGCTCGATATCGGCGCGAATATCGGCCATTACGCGATGGAAGCGGCGCGGGCGGTGGGCCCCGAGGGCCGCGTGATCGCGTTCGAGCCCGAGCCCGAGAACCACGCGGCGCTTGCGGCCAATCTGGCGCTCAACGGATTCACCTGGGCCGGGCACGAGCGCCTGGCTTTGGGCGCAGCGCCCGGCGAATTGGCGCTCTACCGCGACCTCGCCAATCGCGGCGGGCATTCGCTGGTCCGCGCCAATGTGCAGAAGCCCGCGGGCGAAACGCGCGTCGCGGTGGTGCGGCTCGACGACTATCTGGCGCGGGAATTGCCGGAAGGCCGGGTCGATTTCATCAAGATCGACGTGCAGGGCGCCGAGGCCGAAGCGCTGGCGGGTGCCGCGAAAACGCTGGCTCGCGATCTGCCCATGCTGCTGCTGGAATTCTGGCCCGCCGGCATGCGCGCGATGGGTGCGGACCCGATGGCGCCGGTGCGCAAACTGTTGGCGCTGGGTTACGGCATGTCGGCGATCGAGCGCGGCCATCCCGGCCATGCGCGAAGGCTCGACGGCATCGAGGCGCTCGCGCGCATCGATCTAAGCCATCCGCAGGCCTACGTGAATCTGCTGTTCGAAAAAGAAAAGCAGGCCGCCGGCCGGTGAACCCGGCCGGGGCCTTGCCTTGTAAAACGTCTGAGAAGGCTTCGGTTTAGCGTTCGCCGTAGCCGCCGCGTCCGCCGCCGCGCCCGCCGCCGCCGCCATAGCCGCCACCGCCATAGCCGCCACGGCCGCCGCCGCCGCGATCGCCATAGCCGCCACCGCCGCCGCCATAACCGCCGCCGCCGCCGCCGTAACCGCCGCCGCCGCCGCGCG
>JAHFPH010000068.1 GCA_023266845.1 Rhodospirillaceae bacterium | reverse complement strand
TAGGATCGCCGTGCGCGAGGACGCCGAGCGCGAGCTGGCGGCGGCGAGGAAGCTCGACGCGCGCATGCTGGCCTGGGACGAAGCCGATTATCCGCGGCCGCTAGGGTCGATCGACGGCGCGCCGCCGCTGATCTACGTGCGCGGCGACGCTGGTCTGCTCGCGCGCCGCGTCGTGGCGGTGGTGGGCGCGCGCAACGCCTCGGCCTCTGGCGTCCGCTTCGCGCGCGGCTTGGCGGCTGAGCTGGCGCGCGCCGGGCTTCTGGTCGTCTCGGGCCTGGCGCGCGGCATCGACGGCGCCGCGCATCACGGCGCGCTGGACGCGGGCGCGTCCGCGGGCGGCACGGTCGCGGTGGTGGCGGGCGGCGTGGACCAGGCCTATCCGCCCGAGCATCAATCGCTGTACGAAAAAATCCTGTCCTCGGGCGCGGGCGCGATCGTCTCGGAGCAGCCGCCGGGCCTGGTTGCGCAGTCGCGCGATTTTCCCAAGCGCAACCGCCTGATCGCGGGCCTGAGCCTGGGCGTGGTGGTGGTGGAGGCGGCGATGCGCTCGGGTTCGCTGATCACCGCCAGGCTCGCCAACGAGCAGGGCCGCGAGGTGTTCGCCGTGCCCGGCTCGCCGCTCGATCCGCGCTGCCGCGGCGCCAACGATCTGATTCGCCAGGGCGCGACCCTGACCGAAAGCGCCGCCGATATCCTGAATGTGTTAAGCGTGCAAAGCGCGCAGCGACCGCGCGCCGCGGGCGACGCGCAAGCGATTGAAAGCGAACGGGAAACCGCGCCAGCGCCGGACGACGCGGCGATCGAAAATGCGCGCGCGCGCGTGCTAAGCGCGCTCGGTCCCACGCCGGTCGAGGTTGACGAAATCGTCCGGCAATGCCAATTGTCCGCCCCCGTTGTCCAGGCCGCCCTGCTTGAATTGGAGCTTGCGGGCCGATTGCAGCGCCATTCCGGCAGCCGGGTTTCGCTGGACTAAAGCATTTTAACAGGCGCGATCGCGCGCAACCGACGGAATTTTTGATGGACGTCGTCGTCGTCGAGTCGCCGGCAAAGGCGAAGACGATCAACAAATACCTGGGCGGCGGGTACACAGTGCTCGCGAGCTACGGCCATGTGCGCGACCTGCCGCCGAAAGACGGCAGCGTGCGTCCGGACGAAGACTTCGCGATGGATTGGGAATCCGAGCCGCGTTCGGAAAAGCGCATCCGCGATATCGCCGACGCGCTCAGCGGCGCCAAGCACCTGTACCTCGCCACCGACCCGGACCGCGAGGGCGAGGCGATCTCGTGGCACGTCAAGGAAATGCTGAACCAGCGCAAGCTGCTCGGCGGTATCGATGTGAAGCGCATCGTGTTCCACGAGATCACGCGCTCGGCCGTGCTGGACGCGCTGAAACATCCGCGCGAGCTCGACCACAATCTGGTCGAGGCGTATATGGCGCGCCGCGCGCTCGACTATCTCGTCGGCTTTACGCTGTCGCCCGTCTTGTGGCGCAAGCTGCCGGGCGCGCGGTCGGCCGGCCGCGTGCAGTCCGTGGCGCTGCGGCTGATCTGCGAGCGCGAATCCGAGATCGAGCTGTTCAAGAGCCGCGAATACTGGACCATCGACGCCGATTTCCGCACCCCTGGCGGCGGGATGGTGACCGCGCGGCTCACCTATCTCGACGGCAACCGCCTCGACAAGTTCGATCTGCCGGCGCGCGAGGCGGCCGAGGCCGCGGCGGCCAAGATCAATGCCTCGAGCTTCGCGGTGCGATCGGTCGAGCGCAAGCAGGTGCGCCGGCACCCGCCGCCGCCCTTCACCACCTCGACGCTGCAGCAGGAAGCCTCGCGCAAGCTCGGCTTCGGCACCGGCCGCACCATGCAGATCGCCCAGCGCCTGTACGAGGGCGTGGACATCGAGGGCGACACGGTGGGGCTGATCACCTATATGCGCACCGACTCGGTGCAGTTGAGCCGCGAGGCGATCGAGGCCGCGCGCGGCCAGATCGGCCGCGACTACGGGCGCGAGTACCTGCCCGCCGAGCCGCGCGTCTATAAAAGCCCGGCCAAGAACGCCCAGGAGGCGCACGAGGCCGTCCGCCCGACGAATTTCGAGCTGCGCCCGCAGGAGATCGCCCGGCATCTCGATCCCGACCAGCAGAAGCTGTACGAGCTGATCTGGAAGCGCGCGCTGGCCAGCGAGATGGAAAGCGCCACGCTGGACCAGGTGGCGGTGGACATCGCCGCCGCGGACGGCAAGACCGTGCTGCGCGCCACCGGATCGGTGATTCAGTTCGACGGGTTCCTGAAACTGTACCACGAGGACGAGGACGACCCCGGCGAGGACAGCGAAGCCGAGCGCCGCCTGCCCGACATGGCCGAAGGCCAGGCGATGGCGCGCGAGGCGGTCAGGCCCGAGCAGCATTTCACCCAGCCGCCGCCGCGCTATTCCGAGGCGAGCCTGGTGAAGCGGCTGGAGGAGCTGGGCATCGGCCGGCCGTCCACCTATGCCAGCATCATCCAGGTGCTGCAGGACCGGAACTACGTGAAGCTGGACAAGCGCCGCTTCATCCCGCACGACCGCGGGCGCCTGGTGATCGCGTTCCTGGCCAGCTACTTCGAGCGTTACGTCGAATACAGCTTCACCGCCGCGCTGGAAGAAAGGCTCGACGATATTTCGGGCGAGCGCATCGACTGGAAAACGGTGCTGCGCGATTTCTGGAAGGATTTCTCGGCCGCCGTCGCCGGCACCAAGGAACTGCGCGTGCGCGACGTGTTGGACAAGCTGGACGCGGATCTGGGGCCGCATTTCTTCCCCAACCGCGTCGACGGGACCGATGCGCGCAAATGCCCGTCTTGCGCCGACGGCCGCCTTGGATTGAAGCTGGGCCGGCACGGCGCGTTCATCGGCTGCGCCAAATACCCGGACTGCAAGTTCACCTGCCCGCTGGCGGTGATGGACGGCACGCAGCAGGCCCAGGCGCTGGAGGGCGGCAAGCGCGAGCTGGGCGTCGATCCCACGACCGGCAAGAATGTGACGCTGCGCCTGGGGCCCTACGGGCTTTACGTGCAGCTCGGCGCGACGCCGGAAAAGCCGCCCAAGGGCAAGAGGAAAAGCAAAGCCAAAGACCCGCAGCAGCCCGACCCCGACAAGCCCAAGCGCGTGTCGTTGCCCAAGCAGATTCCGTCCGACACGCTGGATTTGAAACAGGCGCTGGCGCTGTTGGGCCTGCCGCGCGTGGTCGGCAAGCACCCCGAAACCCAGAAGGACATCACCGCGGGCATCGGGCGCTTCGGCCCCTATGTGCGCCACGACGGCGTGTTCAAGTCGCTGCCGCCGGACGAGAACGTGCTGATCGTCGGCATCAATCGCGCGGTCGACCTTATCGCCACCGCCGGCAAGGGCCGCCGCCGCCAGCCCGGCAAGGAGCTGGGCGTGCATCCCTCCGACCAGAAGCCGATCACGCTGCACCAGGGGCGTTACGGCCCATATGTCGCGCATGGCCGCGTCTATGCCTCGCTGCCGCGCGGCATGGCGGAGAACGAAACGACGCTGGATACGGCCGTGGCGCTGCTCGCCGCCCGGGCCAACAAGGGCAGGGGCCAGCGCGCGGCCAAACGGGAAGCCGCCGCCGCGCCCGCTGTCGATCCAGCGCCCAAGCCCGCCAAGAAAAAGAAAGAAAAGAAACTGCCCGAAACGGCCGCCAAACCCGTGAAGAAACGCGCGGTGGGCGAGTGAGCGCGGGCGGAAAACGCCCGCGGGGCTTGCCCGACAAGCAGCAGATTCTCGACTTCATCCGCGACAGTCCCGGCCGCGTCGGGCGGCGCGAGATCGCGCGCGCCTTCGGCATCAAGGGCGGCGACCGCATCGCCATGAAGTCGATGCTGAAGGAATTGAAGGAGGAAGGTCGGATCGAAAGCGTGCGCCGACCGCGTGGGCGCGACGCGGCCAAGCCCGGCACCCTGCCCGCGGTCGCGGTGATCGAGGCGATCGGCCCCGACCCGGACGGCGAGTTGCTGGCGCGGCCGTTGCAATGGCACGGCGAGGGTCCGCCGCCGCGCGTTTTCGTCATGCCCGAGCGCGGTCATCCCGCGATGGCGCGCGGCGACCGGGCGCTGGCGCGCCTAGCGCGCGGCGAAGACGGCAGCTACGAGGCGCGCATCATCCGGCGCATCGGCGCCGAGGTCGCGTCGCAGCGCGTCGTGGGCGTGTTCCAGCGCTCCGCCAAGCAGCACGATGGCGGGCGCATCCGCCCGACCGATCGCCGCGCCAAGAGCGAATATCATGTCGACGCGCGCGACACCGAGGGCGCGGAATCGGGCGAGCTGGTGCTGGCCGAGCTGCTGCCGCCGCGCAAGCTGGGCTTGCCCACGGCGCGCATCGTCGAGCGCCTGGGGCGGATGGACAATCCGCGCGTCTTCAGCCTGATCGCCATTCACACCCATGACATTCCCGTCGCCTTCCCGCCGGAAGCCCTGGCCGAGGCCGAGCGCGCGCGCCCGGTGGAGCTGGGCCAGCGCACCGATCTGAGGACCATTCCGCTGGTGACCATCGACGGCGCCGACGCGCGCGATTTCGACGACGCGGTCTGGGCCGAACCCGACACCGCGCCGGACAATCGCGGCGGCTGGCACGCGGTGGTCGCCATCGCCGACGTCGCCTGGTACGTCAGGCCCGGCGGGGCGCTCGACCGCGCCGCCCGGCAGCGCGGCAACTCGGTCTATTTTCCCGACCGCGTGGTGTCGATGCTGCCGGAAAAGCTGTCGAACGATCTGTGCAGCCTCAAGCCCCGCGAGGATCGCGCGGTGATGGCCGTGCATCTGTGGTTCGACGCCGAGGGCGCCAAGCGCGGGCATCGCTTCGTGCGCGGCCTGATGCGTTCGGCCGCGCGGCTGACCTATGAGCAGGCGCAGGCCGCCGCCAACGGCCGCCCGGACGAAACCGCGGCGCCGCTGATGGACGGCGTGATCCGGCCGCTCTACGGCGCGTTCAAGGCGTTGCTGGCCGACCGCGAGCGGCGCGGCACGCTGGAACTGGACGTGCCGGAGCGCAAGGCGGTTCTGGACGACTCCGGCCGTGTGGTAAGCATCGATAAGCGCCAGCGCCTGGACAGCCATCGCGTGATCGAGGAGCTGATGATCGCCGCCAACGTCGCGGCGGCCGAGACGCTGGAGCGCACGCAGCAGCCCTGCATGTACCGCGTGCACGACGCGCCGACATTGGAGAAGGCGCAGGCGCTGCGCGATTTCCTGTCGGGTTTGGGCTACGGCCTGGCCAAGGGCCAGGTGCTGAAGCCGATCCAGTTCACGCAAATATTACAGCAGGCCATAGGCAAGCCCGAGGAGGAAGTGATCCACCAGGTGGTGCTACGCTCGCAGGCGCTCGCGGTGTATGCGCCCGACAATATCGGGCATTTCGGCCTGGCGCTGCGGCGATACGCGCATTTCACTTCGCCGATCCGGCGCTATGCCGATCTGCTGGTGCATCGCGGATTGATCGCGGGCCTGAAGCTGGGCGAAGGCGGATCGCCGCAGGACCGCCCGGAAGATTTCGTGAAACTGGGCGAAGAGATTTCCACTGCCGAGCGCCGCGCGGTTTCGGCCGAGCGCGACGCGGCCGACCGCTATGTCGCCAGTTTCCTAAGCGCGCGCGTCGGCGAAAGCTTCGCCGGGCGCATCGCCGGGGTCACGCGCTTCGGCCTGTTCGTGAACTTGAAGGAAACCGGCGCGGACGGGTTGGTGCCGATCTCCACCCTGCCGCGCGACTATTACGACCACGACGAGCGCAACCACCGTCTGGTCGGCCGCTCCTCCGGCCGCGAATTCCGCCTGGGCGAGGCGGTCGAGGTTAGGCTGCGCGAGGCCAACCCCGCGACCGGGGGGTTGGTGTTCGAGCTTCTGGTGGAAGACGGCGGGACCGAATCATCCCAAGCAGGCCCGCGCGGCGGAAGAGCCGGCCGGGGGCCCGGTAAACGCTTCGGCGGCAAGGATAAACACCGCCCCCACCATGGGTTTAGGCATCGACGCTGACTGGCGACTGAGTCTGCTTTACAGCACCAACTGAGCGCGTTAAGTATCTGAACCAATGCAACAGAATCACAGCGCAGCCGGTACGGCCGGCGACGCGGAGGGGATGGACCCTGAGGCGGCTTGCCGGACGCGGCCGGGTCGCGTCTGGCGCCTAGCCGCCGCCGCATCCCTGGTTCTGCTTCTGGGTGCGGGGCCCCAGACCGCGGCCAACACCAAGGACAGCTTTTCCACCGATTCGGCGCGCAAGCTATTCTCGACCTGCCTCGACAACATCAACGCCGTCTATATCCGCAAGATCAATCTCGGCAATTTCGCGGTCGAGGGACTGAAAGGCCTCGCTGCCGTCGACCCGGCCTTCGCGGCCGAGCGGCGCGGCAAACGCGTGACGCTGTCGATCGCCAATGCGCCGATCGCCGAATACGGCGCGCCCGACGAGGACGACGCCGACGGCTGGGCCGGAGTGATGGCGCGGGCGATCGCCGCCGCGCGCACGCATTCGCAACCCGTCGGCGCCGAGGATCCGGAAAAGCTGTTCAAGGCGGTGTTCGATTCCGGCATGACGGTGCTGGACAAGTATTCGCGCTACGCCGCGCCCGAGGCCGCGCGGGACAACCGCGCCGCGCGCGAGGGCTTCGGCGGCATCGGCATCCGCCTTGATGTCGAGAACGACACGATCTTCGTGCAATCCGTGCTGCCCAGCACGCCGGCCGAAAAAGCGGGCATGAAGGCCAAGGACCGGCTGCTGCGCATCGCCGGCAAGCCCGTCCGGGGCATGGACATGAAGGACGTGGTGACGCTGACCCGCGGCAAGGTGGGATCGAGCGTCGCGGTGGAGGTCGAGCGCGACGGCGTTTCCCAGCCCATCAAGTTCGACATCAAGCGCGCGCTGATCGTGCCGCCGACCGTCATCGTGTCCAAGACCGACGACGTGGTCGAGATCAAGATCTCCAGCTTCAACCACGACACGGGCCTAGGCCTGTCCGGCACGCTCGAGGCGATCCGCAACGGCAAGCAAGGCAAGGTCGGCGGCATCGTGCTGGATATGCGCAGCAATCCCGGCGGGCTGCTGGATCAGGCGGTGGTGGTGTCCGATCTGCTGCTCGCCAGCGGTCAGATCGTCTCGACCCGCGGCCGGCACCAGGACTCGACGCAGCTGTTCAACGCCACGGGCCGCGACGCGGCCAAGAACCTGCCGGTGGTGGTTCTGGTCAACGGCACCTCGGCCTCGGCGGCCGAGATCGTGGCCGGCGCGCTGCAGGACCGCGGCCGCGCCGTGCTGGTGGGCACGTCCAGCTTCGGCAAGGGCTCGGTCCAGACCGTGATCCGCATGCCCAACGACGGCGAGTTGACGCTGACCTGGGCGCATTTCCATGCCCCATCGGGCTATTCGATCGACGGTCTGGGCGTGTTTCCGACGATCTGCACCTCGACCGCCTTGTCCACGACACAAGGCCTGGCCGAGGCGATGGAGCACGGCCAGTTGCGCAACGTGGTGGATCTTGCGCAGCGGCGCGCGGCCGACGCCTTTGCCGAGAACGGCAAGGACGAACTGCACAAGGCCTGCCCGTACCAGGCGGGCGCCGACACCGAGACGGACCTGCGCGTGGCGCGCGCGCTGCTGCACAATTCCGATCTGTACCAGCGCGCGCTGAAGCAATCCCTGCCCTCGCTCGCGGCGCGGCAATAGCCGGAAAGCCGGCCGTCGTTCATGGCTAAGCCAGCGAAACTGAAACTGCCGGGCCGCGTTCTGGAAGACGTGGTGATCGCGGCCGGCGAGCCCTGGGGCCGCGTGCTGGAAAAGGGCGATCGCTTGCGCATCGTCGACCTGGAAGGTCGGCAGGCGGTCGATTTCCTCTGCTACAACGCCGACAACCCGGCCGAGCGCTATAACGCCGCCGACACGATGAAGATCAACGGCACGCTGTGGCTGAAGAAAGGCCAGAAGATCTATTCCGACTTGGGCAGGGTGCTGTTCACCCTGGCCGAGGACACGGTGGGCTATCACGACACGGTGGCGGGCTGCTGCAGCGCCGAGTCGAACCGCGTGCGCTACGCCGTGTGGCCGACGCCAAATTGCCGCGACAATTTCCTGGTGATCCTGTCGAAATTCGGCCTGGGCAAGAAGGACATCGTCGCCAACATCAACTTCTTCATGTACGTGCCGGTCGGCCCGGGCGGCGCGCTGGCGATCAAGCAGGGTAAGTCGAAACCCGGCGACTATGTCGATCTGATCGCCGAGACGCGGGCGCTGGCGGTGCTGTCGAACTGCCCGCAGAAATACAATCCCGCCAGCGGCGGCAACCCCACCCCGGTGCGCGTGGTGGCGTGGAGGCCGTCCGCCTGAGTCAGACCGCGGGCCGCCGCTCGGTCCTAAGCTTCACCGCCAGGATGAAGGCGAATTGGCCGAAGGTCAGAACATTGGCCCAGACCACCGCCGGCGCGTCGACCATAAGCCCATAGGCCGCCCACATCGCCGTGCCGATCAACGCGGCCAGCAGCCAGACGAGAGAAATGTCGCGCGCCGATCGCGTGCGCCAGGTGCGCCAGACCTGCGGCAGCAGCGACAGCATCGACAGCGCCGTGGCCGCGATCCCGAGATACCATGCAATCGTCTGCGTCATCGTCGCCCCTCCCCGGTCTAAAGCCTTATAGATACAGGCATATCCGGCATGGCGCGCGCCTTGACTTCGGGGCCCGAGACGCTAATGTCCACGCCTCATACCGAGCGACAAGCGAACCCGGAGCCGAATTCATGGCCAAATCGAGCACCGTGCTGATCAAGCTGAATAGCACCGCGGATACCGGCTTCTATTACGTGACGAAGAAGAATCCGCGCACAACGACCGAGAAGCTGGAGATGAAGAAATACGATCCGGTGGCGCGCAAACACGTCGTCTTCAAGGAAGGCAAGATCAAGTAGCTCGCCCGCGAAGAATTGGGCGCGAAGCCCCGGCCTAAGCCTCAGTCGCCCGCCGCCGCTTTTGCCGGCGCGGCGTCGTCCATCGCGATCTTGTTGCGGCCGCTCTGCTTGGCGCGGTAAAGCGCCGCGTCGGCGCGCGCCATCAGCGTTTCCGGCGTGTCCGTGGGGCGCATCACCGACACGCCGACGCTGACCGTCACGCGGATGCCCTGGGGCACGCTTTGGTCGGCGATGGTCATGTCGGCGATCGCCTGGCGCAGGCGTTCGGCCACGCGCGTCGCCACGTCGAGGCCCGCGTCGGGCATCACCACCATGAATTCTTCGCCGCCCATGCGCGCCACCGTGTCTTCCGGACGCAACAGGTCGGGCACGCGCAGGGCCACCGCCTTCAGCACCGAATCGCCGGCGGCGTGGCCGTGCGTGTCGTTGACCTTCTTGAAATGGTCGATGTCGATCATCAGCAGGCCCACGGGCTTGTCGGCGGCGACCGCCTTGGTCAGAAGGCCCGGCAAGTGCGTCGACATGTAGCGGCGGTTGTAAAGGCCGGTCAGCGCGTCGGTCAGCGCCGCCTCCAGCCCCTTTTGGTAGTTCTGCCGCAGCAGGTCCTGGAAGCGCCGGCGGCGCACCTGGGTGCGCACGCGCGCCAAGAGCTCGTTGCGGTCGTAGGGCCGCGTGATGTAATCGTTGACGCCGATCTCCAGCCCCTTGGCCAGCCGCGCCGTATCGGCGTCGCTGATGACCAGGAGTATCGGCAGATGCCGCGTGCGCTCGTCCGAGCGCAGATGCGAGCAAAACCGCAACGGATCCTCGGACCTCAGGCCCAGGGTGACGATGAACAGGTCCTGCGGCTGTTTCAGGGCCTCGGTGGTCTCGGCCGTGGTGTTGCAGCGCGTGACCGCATAGCTGCCGGCGGCCAGCGTATCGGCGATCTTGCGCTGCTCGATCTGGCTGTCCTCCAGCACCACGACGCGCGCGCCGGCCGTCGCGACCTCCAGCGAGGCCACCTGCTTGTGGATGCCGAGATCGCCCGAGGTCTGCTCGCGCAGGCGCAGCTCGTCCATCATCATCTTCAGGCGCACGAGGGAACGCACGCGCGCGAACAACGCCACGTCGCTGACCGGCTTGGTGAGAAAATCGTCGGCGCCCGCTTCCAGGCCCCGCACGCGGTCTTCGGTGTCGCTGAGGGCGGTCACCATCACCACGGGGATGTGGGCGAATTTCGGGTCCTGGCGGATGCGCCGGCACACCTCGAACCCGTCCATGTTCGGCATCATCACGTCCAGCAGCACGATGTCGGGCGGGTGCTCGGCGATACGCTGCAGCGCCGTGGGGCCGTCCATGGCGGTCATGACGTCGAAGTACTCGCTGCTGAGCTTCGCCTCGAGTAGCTTGACGTTCGGCAGTACGTCGTCGACCACCAGGACGCGTGCTGTCATAGCCCCGCCGTCAGTTCAGGAATTTCTGCACCGTCGCCAGGAAGTGCGCCACGGAGATCGGCTTGGCGATATACGCCTCGCAGCCGCCCTCGCGTATCTTCTCTTCGTCGCCTTTCATGGCGAAAGCCGTGACCGCGATCACGGGGATCGATTTCAGCTCTTCGTCCTCCTTGATCCACTTGGTCACTTCCAGGCCCGACACCTCGGGCAGCTGAATGTCCATCAGGATCAAGTCGGGCTTGGCGCTGCGCGCCATGCGCAGCGCTTCCATGCCGTCGCGGGTCTGCAGGATGTTGTAGCCGTGCGCTTCAAGAAGATCGTGAAACAGCTTCATGTTCAGTTCGTTGTCTTCCACGATCAGGATCGTTTTTGCCATCTGCTACCTCAATGCCGGCGCGCCTTTGGCTGGCGCCCCTTACGGCGGCCGGGCCCCGAAACGGGGCCCATGTCGCGGCCGTTCCTGCGGCCAAATCGTGGTCCGCAGAGGCTTTTCCAATGCGCTGCATAATACAGATGCGTTTACCAGATGTTAACATGAACGGGACGAACGGCTTGCGGGCCGCACGGCCATTGGCTCCAGTAGGTTGGGCCCCCTGCATCTAAGGCGGAGGCGCGGCGGAAAAATGCGAATCGGCGTGGATTTGGGCGGCACCAAGATCGAGGCCATCGCCCTTGGCCGGGGCGGGGTGGAGCTTGTGCGCAAGCGCCGCGCCACGCCGCGCCTGTCCGATGCCGGGGCCGCCTATGACGCGATCATGAAGGCGATCGGCGACATGGTGGCCGAAATCGAACGCGAGACCGGCCAGCGCGGCAGCGTGGGAATCGGCATACCCGGCGCCATTTCGCCCGCCACCGGCCTGGTCAAGAACGCCAACACCACTTCTCTGATCGGTCATCCCTTCGACAAGGACCTTGGCAAAGCCCTGGACAGAGAGGTGCGCCTGGCCAACGACGCCAATTGCTTCGCGTTGTCGGAAGCCAGCGACGGCGCCGCCCAGGGCCTGGGCGTTGTGTTCGGCGTGATCCTGGGAACCGGCGTGGGCGGCGGCGTGGTGGTGGACGGCAAGGTGCTGGCGGGACGCAACGCGGTCGCGGGCGAATGGGGCCACAACCCCCTGCCCTGGCCCGACCGCGACGAGGCCCAGGGCGGACGCCATTGCCGGCGCTGCTATTGCGGCAAGGACGGCTGCGTCGAGACTTTCCTCAGCGGCCCCGGCATGGCCGAGCAGCATTTCCTCGCCGCCGGCGAAAAGCTGGCCGCGGCCGCCATCGCCGCCCGCGCGGCCGAGGGCGACCCAGCCGCGCGGGCGACGCTCGAGCGCTATGCCGACCGGCTGGCCCGCGCGCTGGCGACGGTGATCAACGTGCTCGACCCCCACGCGATCGTGCTGGGCGGCGGCATGTCGAACCTGTCCTATCTGTACGTGGCCGTGCCCCAGCGCTGGGGGCGCTATGCGTTCAGCGACCGTGTCGACACGAAGCTGGTTCCGCCGCGCCACGGCGATTCGTCGGGCGTGCGCGGCGCCGCCTGGCTGTGGCCCGAGGGCGAGGGATTGCCGCGATGAGTTTCCTGTGCCGGGAATGCGGGGTGGAGGGCGATGCGACCAAGCCCCAGCGCTGCGCGTCGTGTGGGTCGCCGCGGATCATCGCCCATCCGGAACTGGACCGGCTCGCCATCGCGCATATCGACTGCGACGCGTTCTACGCCTCGATCGAAAAGCGCGACCGGCCTGATCTGACCGACCGGCCGGTGATCGTGGGCGGCGGCAAGCGCGGCGTGGTGTCGGCGGCCTGCTATGTCGCGCGCATGTACGGCGTGCGCTCGGCCATGCCGATGTTCAAGGCGCTGGAGGCCTGCCCCGAGGCCGTGGTGATCCACCCCAACATGAGCAAATACTCCGAGGTCGGCGAGGAAGTGCGCCAACGCATGCTGGCCGTGACGCCGCTGGTCGAGCCGCTGTCGATCGACGAGGCGTTCCTGGACCTGACCGGCACGGAGAAGGTCAACGGCGGCAGCCCGGCGCGCACGCTGGCGCTGCTGGCGCGGCGCATCGAGCGCGAGCTCAGAGTCACCGTTTCGATCGGCCTCAGCTACAACAAGTTCCTGGCCAAGATCGCGTCGGACCTGGACAAGCCGCGCGGCTTCGCCGTGATCGGCCGGGCCGAGGCGCGGGATTTCCTGGCGAAACGATCCGTCGGCGCGATCTGGGGCGTCGGCCGGGTGATGGAGGCGCAACTCAACGCCGACGGCATTTCCACCATCGCTCAGTTGCTCGACCGCGACGAGCGCACGCTGGTGGCGCGTTACGGCGCCATCGGCAGGCGGCTTTACCGCTTCTCGCGCGGCGAGGACGACCGGCGGGTCGAGCCCGATCAGCCGACCAAGAGCATCTCGGCCGAAACCACCTTCGATTCCGACTATTCCGACGCCGGGCGATTGAAAGCCGAGCTGTGGCCGCTGTGCGAGACCGTGGCGCGGCGGCTTAAGGAGAGCAACCTCGCGGCAAGATCGGTGACCCTGAAACTCAAGACCGCCAAGTTCAGGATCGTCACGCGCCAGCGCAAGCTGGACGCGCCCACGCAGCTCGCCGCCACGCTGTTCCGCGACGCGGAAGCCTTGCTGGACGGGGCTTTGGACGGCACGCGCTTTCGCCTGATCGGCGTGGGCGGCGGCGAGCTGGTGGACGGGGCCGAGGCCGACCCGCCCGACCTGCTCAATCCGATCCGCGAGAAGGACCGCAAGGTCGAGGGCGCGATCGACGCGGTGCGCGCGAAGCTCGGCAAGAAGGCGATCGGCAAGGGACGCGGGATGGAAAAGCGGCACTAGAACGGCGGTCAAAGCTCCTCTATTTGAAGACCATGGCGCTGTTGATCGCCGAGACATTCTCGTCGGGCACGCCGCCGATTCCCGGCTGGCAGAATCCGATGAACGCGTACTGCCGGTCGCCGCCGGAGGGCGTGCCCCCGCCCCCAGAGGCAATTCCGTACAGGCAAGCATAGTCGCGGCCGCTTAAGACCGAGGAAAAGCGAAAATGCCGGAACGGGCTGCCGATCATCGCCGACCAATTCGACGCATTCGGGCCGGCAAACCGTTCCGCCTGCTTCTTCAGGTCTTCGCTGTGCATCGGCCGAAATCCGTTCCGGGAATTGCTCTTTTCGGCCAGCACGGAAATCCATCCGTTCGGCCATGCGCCCGAGAACGTCACGCTGTCCACCGTAAGGTGCACGTCGGTCGCGCGGGTCTTCACCTCGCATTTGATCGACGGCTCGTTGAACGGCAGTCCCTGGAGTTCCACGAAGCCGCAGCGGCTGACCTTGCTTGCCTCGGTCTTGATAGGAAGCGGCGCCTGCTTCGCCTGTGCAAGAGCGGCGGGCGGCCTTAGCCCCGCCGGGCCGGAAGCGGCCGTCAGGATTGCAACCGAAATTGCAAAAAGAAGCGGGGGCAGCCGCAGCATACCCCTATAGTAGCGCGTGGCGCCGGGCGCACGCAACCGCGGCGCTAGGCCACCTCTCTCAGCACGCCGGCTTGGGCAGCAGTTCGACTTTTTCCAGCGTGCCCTTGATCGAGAAATCGGCGTAATCGAGCTTGAGGCCCCGGGCGATGCCGTTGTCCTGCAGCTCCATGCTGATCTCGTAGTCCGGCTCGCTGGCGGTGGTCTTGTCGAGGCTGAAATAGGCCATGCGGATGTTCCAGCCCGGATGGTCGACCAGTTTTTCGACCCCCGCCTGCCCGATCGCCAGCTTGCGGCCGACCAGCGCGTTGACCTCGGCCGGGCCGTCGGCGGTGGCGCCGTCGAACACCACGCGGCGCACGACCGTGTCGCCGGCCAGCGCGCGCGCCATCAGCACCAGCGTGTGCTCGGTCGGGAACACGGTGCCGGCGGGCAAATTCATGGTCTGTTTCTGCGGCAGGGTGAAATCGGCCTTGCCGGGCTTGCCCGCTTCGGGCAATCGCGCTTCGCCGCTGACCTCTTCCTCGGCCTTGCCGTCCCTGGTCTTGCGCGACTTGAAGCGGTATTTGAGCCCGTCTTTCGATTCCCAGGTGGCGTAGCTCGTGGCGATCTCGACCGAGCCGGGCTGGGATGCCACCAGCACGATCTTGTAACGCTGCGCGACGGTCCAGCCGTCGCAACTGTCGCCCCATTCGAACGCCAGCACGCCCGAGGCCGAGACGATGCCGCTGGAGCTTTTGGCCGAGGCCAGCGTCATCTGATAGACGGCGCGGTGCGGCGCCACCTCGATCTTGGGATCGATCCTGGGGGCGAGCTGGGCGTGGGTGGAGGAAACCGACAGCAGGACTGCCGCGGCGGCGGCGAACGCGACGGCAAGGGTGTGTTTCATTCGCATGCGCTGGATGGTGGCGGGGGAATCGGGCGGAAATTGGGCGACGGGCGCGCGCTTCAGTTCGCGCAACTGGGCTTGGACAGCGCCTTGACCTCAACCAGCTTCGCCAGCACCTGATAGCGCTGATAATCCAGGCGGATCACCGGCGATACGCCGTTGGCCTGCAATTCCATCTCGTATTCCAGCTCGGGCTCGGGCGTCCGGCTGGCGATCGGAAAATAGGCCACGCGCACGTTGCGCACCTGGCCGCCCAAAAGCGCCTTGCGGTCGTCGCCGGGCAGGTCGGCCTTGGGCGGGGTGAGCTTCGCGTCGCTTGCGCGCGGCTTGCCGATGAAGACGGTGATCGTATAGGCGCCTTCCAGGTTGCCGCCGTCGAAACCGGTGAGGCTGGCGAACCCCTCGGCCTTTTCCATGCGCTTGACCAAATCCAGGTTGAAGGCGACGGGGAACAGCGCGCCGGCCGGCAGCTCGAAGGTCTGCTCCTCGGGCTTGGTGAATTTGGCGGTGCCCGGCTGGTCGGGCGCGGGACGCTCGGCCGTGCCGGCGGTCTCCTCGACCAAGTTGTTGTCCTGCCAGTCGCTGGATTGGAAGCGCAGCTTGGCGCCGTCGCGCGACTCGAAGCTGGCGTAGCGGCTGTCGCTGTCCACGTCGCCGCCCAGATTGTCGGTGACGGTCATGCGGATGCGCTGGCTCAAGGACCAGCCGTCGCAGGATTCGTCGATCTCGATCATCATCGTGCCGGCGACGCCGGTCACCGGCTGGCCCGAGCGCGTATTGCCCTTGGAGAGCTGGTACACCGCGCGATGCGGCGCGAATTCGGCCGCGTCGGCGCCTGGGGCGGCGGCCATCGCTCCGCCGAGGCAAGCGGCCACTCCCCCCAGGATCAAGGCGGGGGCCAGGGCCGGGATCGGACTTAGGCGGGAAATGAAATGCGAACGCAACATCCGACCCAACATCGCCGCCAAATGCGCCGGAAGTGCGGCAAAACGGACCGGCATGCCGGCGGCGCCGGACCAGCTCGGCCCGCGCGACGCCTATAGGAAACGGATCCGGTTCGCTAGAGCGTGACCGGCCAGAACCCGCGCACGCCCGCCGCCGTAAGCCGGCTGCGCTGATCCGAACCGTCGCGCACCACCACGCGGTGCCAAGTCTGCCCTTGGACCTGCGCCGTGGCAACCGTGGCGCCCAGCTGGCTGTATTTCTGCGCCGCCTGCGCCGCCTGTTTCTGGTCCTGGAAGCTATGCAGCACCAGATAGCGCGCGCCGGAACGCGCCGGCGCGGCCGCGGGTGCAATCAACGGCATCTTCTCGGGCGCGGGTTTGGCGGTGGATTTCGCTGCCTGAGCTTTGATCGCCGGAGCCTTGGCTTGCGCGGCGGGCGCCGGCGTTTTCACGGCAGCGGTCGGAATCGCCGGAAGCGACGGCGCCGCGGTGATCGGCGCGGGCGACGCGATCGGGGCGGATTGCGCCGCAGCGGACGATCCGGGCACCGGCGGCAGGTTGGGCAGCGCCGGCAGGTCGGGCGCTGCCGGTTGCGGCGCGGCGGCGAGCGACGTGGGCGTGATCGAGGTGGGAGCGGCTTGCATCGCCGGCTCGACGACCGACGGTTTGCCGTCCACACCCTTCTCGGTGATTTTCAGCGGCACGATGGTGGTCGGCCGCACGGAAGGAAGCTCGGCGCGCTCGACCGGCGCTACCGGCGCGCGCTGCATCGTTTCGCCGGCAGCGACCTGCGTGCGGGCGGGCTGCTTGTCCACCGGCTGCCAACGCTGCGCCGCCGCGTCGGCCGGGCGCGCCGCCGCGGGCTTGCCGGCGGGCTTGGCCATGGCTTCGCCCGGATCGGGCGCGAAGGATTGTCGGATCGGCACGGTCACGCTTTGCGGCGCGCTGATCACGCCCTGCGCGGCTTTGGGCAGTTGCGGCATGTCGGCCGTGGCGATCACCGGCGGGGTGACGACGGCTTGCGCCGCGCCCGGCGGCTTGGGCAGCGCGGGCATGGCGGCGGCCGCATCGGCCTGCGCCAGCTTGACGCGCGGCAGGGCATGTTTCACGCGCTGGGATGAATCGAGCATGCCGATGCGCTGCATCTCTTCGGCCAGGTCCGGGCCCTGCATCGCGACGGCCGCGGTCCTGGGCATTTCCGGCGCCGGCGTCCTGCGCGCCGCGGCTTGCGCCTTGGCCGGCGCGGAGGCCGGCGCGACGACAGCGATCGGCGCCGCCGCTGCCGGAGCAGGCCGGGCCGCCGGGGTCAGGTGGACATCGTTGAAATCCTCGCCGGGCGCGCGCTCAAGCCGCGAAACGCGCCGGGTCGGGGCCGGGGCCGCTGCGGCCTTGGCGGGCTGATCGACCGCGCCATCCAGGCAAACGCGCTGGCCGCCGACATCGCGCCATAACGTACATTGAGGTGTTGCCGCTAGGGCTAGTAGGTATTCGGAGGCAGGCCCACGAGATGTAGAGGCGGAAGCCGTCGAAGACGGTGTCCCGGGCTGCATGGCACAGGCGGTTACCGTAAGGCTGACCCCTGCAAGGAAAAGCCGTTTCATCGCCACCTCCTTACCTAATTAGGCGGCGTTATATTAAAGACGGAGCAAAAAAAGGCAAGCCTTTGATTCTTAGGGATTCTGTCTTTTTTGTGACGAGATAAGCCGTGGGTTGAGTACGACGAATCGCTCTCCGCGCAGCCTTTTGGGCCGGATTATGGCATCGCGATCTTAACCAAGCCTGCTAAAGCTTAAACAGCGTCGCCCGGTTTTTTGGCCGGCGGCAATTGCAGACGGATATGCAGTTCCTTGAGGCGTTCGGGCGCAACCTCGGCCGGCGCGCCCATCAGCAGATCCTGCGCCTGCTGGTTCATCGGGAAGGCGACCACCTCGCGGATGTTCGGCTCGTCGGCCAACAGCATGACGATGCGGTCGATGCCCGGCGCCGAGCCGCCATGCGGCGGCGCCCCGTACTGGAACGCGTTGAACAGCCCGGCGAAGCGCGCCTCGACATCCGCCCGCGTGTAGCCGGCGATCTCGAACGCGCGCACCATCACCTCGGGCAGATGGTTGCGGATCGCGCCCGACGATAGCTCCACGCCGTTGCACACGATGTCGTACTGGAACGCCTTGATGGTCAGCGGGTCCTTGGTGTTGAGCGCGTCGAGTCCGCCCTGCGGCATCGAGAACGGGTTGTGCGAAAACTCGATCTTCTTGGTGTCGGGGTTCAGCTCGTACATCGGGAAATCGACGATCCAACAGAATTTGAAGACGTCCGTCTCCGTCATATTCAGATCAGCACCGATGCGATTTCTCAAAGCAGCCGCCTGCCGATTCAACTGATTTCGGTCCGTGCCGGCGACAAAGAAAATAGCGTCGTGTTCGGTCGGCGCATCAAAGCCGCCACGTGTGTAAAGCTCACCGATGAGTTGAGGCTTACTATCCAAAAACTTTGCTAGCGGCCCCCTCAGAGCAACAACTTGTTTCCCGTCACGAATGTCCTTGGCCAAAATGTACGCGGGAGGCGCAGGCATCTTCAATTCGTCCATCGCCCACGCACCAAGCTTGTCAAACCAACTACGGGGCTGTTTGCCCGCGCCCTTTACGGGTATTGCCCGCACTAGGCCTTTCTGCTGAACAATCTTTTTGAACACGACAAAGTCGGTCTGTTCGAAGATGTCCGAAGCATCAAACATTTTGATTGGGTTGCGCAGATCGGGCTTGTCGCTGCCGTATTTGAGCATCGCCTCGTCGTAAGCGATGCGCGGGAACG
>JAHFPH010000067.1 GCA_023266845.1 Rhodospirillaceae bacterium | reverse complement strand
ATGGCGCCGCTGACCGCCTATCAGGTGATGCGCGGCATGAAGACGCTGGAGCTGCGCATGGACCGCCACTGCGCCAGCGCCATGACGCTGGCGCGCGCCCTCGCCACCCATCCCGCGGTGGCCGAGGTCTATTACCCCGGTCTGGAGAGCTTCCCCCAGCATGCCCTCGCCCGCCGCCAGATGCGGCAATTCGGCGGCATGATCGCCTTCGAGCTCAAGGGCGGCATGGCAGCCGGCGTAACCATGATGAACGCGCTGAAGCTGGTCCGCCGCGCGGTCAGCCTGGGCGACTGCGATACGCTGATCCAGCACCCCGCCAGCATGACGCATTCCGTCTACACGCCGCAGGAGCGCGCCGCGCATGGCATCTCCGACGGCCTGGTCCGACTTTCGGTCGGCCTGGAGACGGTGGACGATATTCTCGACGACCTGATCGGCGCGCTGGACCGGCTGCCGGCCGCCGCGCGCAAGGCCGCCTAGACGGGTCGTCTCAATAAGTCGCGCGGCCGCCGGAAATATCGAACACGCCGCCGGTCGAGAACGAGCAGTCCTCGGAGGCGAGCCACGCGACCAGCGCGGCGATCTCCTCGACCTCGACGAAGCGGCCCATCGGAATCTTCGAGAACATGTAGTCGATCTGCTGCTGCGTCATCTGCTTGAAGATGTCGGTCTTGGCGGCGGCTGGAGTGACGCAGTTGACGATCACGCCCTTGCCCGCCAGCTCCTTGCCCAGCGATTTGGTGAGGCCGATCACCCCCGCCTTGGCGGCGCTGTAGGCCGGCGCGTTGGGATTGCCTTCCTTGCCCGCGACCGAGGCGATGTTCACCACGCGGCCATAGCCGCGCCTGACCATGCCCGGCACCACGGCGCGGCTGCACAGGAACACGCCGGTGAGATCGACGTCGATCACGCGCCGCCAATCCGCCACTGGGTATTCCCAGGTCGGCTTGTTGGGGCCGGTGATCCCGGCGTTGTTGACCAGGATGTCGATCCTGCCCAGCGCTTTTTCGCTGGCGTCGGTCGCCCGCGCCACGCCGGCCTCGTCGGTAATGTCGACGGCATGGCCGTGCGATTTGGGGCCGAGGTGTTTCTTCGCCGCGTCGATAGCGGCCGGGTCCATGTCCCACAGACCGACCGCCGCACCCGAGGCGATGAAGCGCTGGGCGATGGCGAGGCCGATGCCGCGCGCCCCGCCGGTGATGATAGCACCCCGACCCTTCAGGTCGATCGCGTTACTCACTTGCCGCCGCGCCGGCTGATGCGCGTGCCGAAGCCGGGCTGGGTGAACAGCTCGAGCAGCACGGCGTTGGGCACGCGGCCGTCCATGATCACAGCGCCGTCGACCCCCTCGTTCACCGCGTTGAGGCAGGTCTCGACCTTGGGGATCATGCCGCCGCTGATGGTGCCGTCGGCGATCAGTTCCTTCGTGCGCTTGACCGTCAATTCGGGAATGAATTTCCGGTTCTTGTCCATCACCCCCGCCACGTCGGTCAACAGCAACAGGCGCTTGGCCTTGAGCGCGCCGGCGATAGCGCCCGCCACCGTGTCGGCGTTGATGTTGAAGGTCTCGCCCGCCGGCCCCACGCCGATCGGCGCTATCACCGGAATGATGTCGGAGCGCGCGAGCGTGGCCAGCACGTCGGCGTTCACATGCTCGGGCTCGCCCACGAAGCCGAGATCGAGCAGTTTTTCGATATTGGAGCCGGGGTCCTTCTTGGTGCGCGTCAGGCGCCGGGCGCGGATCAGGCCTGCGTCCTTGCCCGACAACCCCACGGCCTTGCCGCCCGCGGCACTGATCGCCGCGACGATCTGCTTGTTGATCGAGCCGGACAGCACCATCTCGACGATCTCGACCGTCGCCGCGTCGGTCACGCGCAGCCCGTCGACGAATTCGCTTTTGATCTTGAGCCGGTCGAGCATCTTGCCGATCTGCGGCCCGCCGCCATGCACCACCACGGGGTTCATGCCGACCTGCTTCAGCAGCACGATGTCGCGCGCGAAGCTCAGCGCCAGATGCTCTTGGCCCATGGCGTGGCCGCCGTATTTGATCACCAGCGTCTGCCCGGCATGCAGGCGCATATAGGGCAGCGCCTCGGCCAGGGTCGCTGTTTTGGCGCGCAGGTCTTCGTTTACCTGGGTGGGCTGCGATTTCGGCTTGTCGGTCATCGATGGTCCCCGTGGCGCGCGGAAATTAGCGGAAACGGCGCTATTGCGCCAGCGCGGCCAGTTCGGCGCGCAGCTGCGGAATGCCGGTTCCTTCATACGCGGACGTAACGGCGATATCGGGATGCGCCGCGACATGCCCGGCCAGTTCGGCGGCGAGGGATTCGACGCGCTTGTCCAGCTCGCCCTTTTTCACCTCGTCGGCCTTGGTCAACACGGCCTGGTAGTTCACCGCGGCTTCGTCCAAGAGCTCCATCGCCGCGCGGTCCTTGGCGTTGGGACCGTGGCGCGCGTCGATCAGCAGCATCACGCGGCGCAGCGTGGGCCTGCCCTTCAGATAGACCTCCGCCGTGCCGGTCCACACCGCCGACCTGGCCTTGCCGGCCCGGGAATAGCCGTAACCCGGCAGGTCGGCCAGCATCAGCCTGCCGCCGAGGTCGAAGAAGTTGATCTGCCGCGTGCTGCCGGGCTTGGCCGAGACGCGCGCCAGCGTCTTGCGGCCGGTCAGCGCGTTGACCAGGCTGGATTTGCCGACATTCGAGCGTCCGGCGAAGGCGATCTCGGGCAGCGACGGGTCGGGAATCGCCTCGGGCGCTATGGCGCCGGCGACGAAGCGGCACTCCTGCGCGAACAGCAAGCGGCCGGCCTCGAGCCGCCCGGTCTGGTTGTCCGCGTCCATCGCCCAATGTCCATCTACCGTGGCCCGCTCACGCCTTCACGCCGGCCCGGCGCATGATCACCCATTGCTGGGCGATCGACAGCAGGTTGTTCCACGCCCAATAGATCACGAGCCCGGCCGGGAAGGCCGACAGCAGATAGGTGAAGAAGATCGGCAGCATCATGAAAATCTTTGCCTGCACCGGGTCGGGCGGTTGGGGATTCAACTTCTGCTGCAGAAACATGGTGACGCCCATGAGCAGCGGCCAGGCGCCGATCATCAGGATATGCGGCGGCGTCCAGGGGATCAGGCCGAACAGGTTGAAGATGCTGGTCGGGTCCTGCGCCGACAGATCCTTGATCCAGCCGTAGAACGGCGCGTGGCGCATTTCGATGGTGACGAACAGCACCTTGTAGAGGGCGAAGAACACCGGAATCTGGATGACGATGGGCAGGCAACCCGAGACCGGGTTCACCTTCTCGCGCTTGTACAGCTCCATCATCGCCTGGTTCAGCGCCTGGCGGTCCTCGCCGAATTTCTCGCGCAGCGCTATCATCTGCGGCTGCAGCTTTTTCATCGACGACATCGACTTGTACGACTTGTTGGCCAACGGGAAGAACAGCCCCTTGACCACCACGGTAAGCAGCAGGATCGCCAGGCCGAAATTGCCGATCACGCCGTAGAAGAAATCCAGCACGAAGAAGATCGGCTTGGTCAGCCAGTAGAACCAGCCCCAATCGACCGCGCGGTCGAACAGCTTGATCAGCAGGTCTTTCTCGTACGCGTCGATCAGCTTCACTTCCTTGGCGCCGGCGAACAGGCGGCCCTCGGACTCGGCGGCGGCGCCGGGCGCCACGGCGCGCGCCGCGCCGATATAGTCGATCTGGTACTTGTCGGTCTTGTCGCGCAGCACGTAGCGGAAATACGCGTCAACCTTTTCGCCCTGCGGCGGCACCAGCGCGACCAGCCAGTATTTGTCGGTGATGCCCAACCACCCGCCGGCGGTGGCGAACTTGGCCGTGCCGTTCTTCTCTTCCTGCATGTTCTTGTAGGTGTATTCCTTCAACGACCCGTCGAACACGCCCAGCAGGCCTTCATGCAGGATGTAGAAGCCCAACACCTCGGGTGTGCCGGAGCGGCTGACCAGCGCGTACGGGTAAAGCGTCACCGGGTCGGTCCCGGTGTTCTCGACCCGCTGCACCACCGTCATCATGAAATTCTTGTCGAGCGCGTAGACGCGCTTGAATTTCAGCCCCGCGCCGTTGTCCCAGGCAAGCGTCACCGGCTGATCGGCCGTCAGGGTCTGGCGGTCGGCGCTCCACGGCGTGTTCGAATCCGGCAGCTTGGGTTGCTGCGCGCCGTTGCCGCCGGCAGCGGTCCAGCCGAACTCGGCGTAATAGGGATGCGCCGTGCCCGCGGGATGCAACAGCGCGATGCGCGGACTGCCGGGCTCGACCGTCTCGTGATAGTCTTTCAACACCACGTCGTCCACCAGCCCGCCGACCAGAGAAATGGAGCCGGCGAGGCGCGGCGAGTCGATCGTCACGCGCTTGCCTTCGGCCACAATCGCCGCGCGGTCGCGCGCCTGCGGAGCCGCCGGGGCTTGCGCACCCGGCGCTAGGGGTGCCGTACCCGGCAGCGGCGTCTGCGCGGGCTGCTGCTGTTCCTGTTGCTGCGCCTGCTGCTGCACGCGCGGCCGGTCGTAGAAATAGTGGAAGCCGAGAACGATCGCGATCGACAACCCGATGGCGATGAACAGGTTCTTCTGGTCCATCATCGCCGCTTCTCCGCCGGCGGCAGATGGAACGCGCAGGCGCAGCGCGCCGCGAGCCCGGCGAGCGGCGAGCGGTCGGGCACCGGATCGAAGCCCGAGCCGCCCCAGGGATGGCAGCTGATGAGCCGCCGCGCGGCCAGATAGGCGCCGGCTAGCGCGCCGTGACGGCCGATCGCCTCGCAGGCGTATTCCGAGCAGCTCGGCGCGTAGCGGCAATTGACGCCGATCACCGGCGCCACGGTCCACTGATAGACGCGGATCAGCGCGCGCAAGAACCAGGCCGCCGGGTTCATGGCGCCGTCCCCTCGCGCCAATGGCCGAGGCGGCGCAGCGCCGTTTCCAAATCCTGCATCAGCCGCGGCCATGGGCGTTTCACCGTCTCGCGGCGCGCGACGATCACGTAGTCGTGCCCGGGCGCGCCGTGCCGTGGCAGGACTTGCTGCGCCAGCGCCCGAAGGCGCCGGCGCGCGCGATTGCGGTCGACCGCGCCGCCGACCTTGCGGCTGGCGGTAAGGCCCAGGCGAATCCCGTCGCCCGGACCGCCCATCGCCTGAAGCACCAGACCCGGCGCCGCGTAGCGCTTCCCGTGGGCCGCGACGCGCAGGAATTCCGGCCGGCGCGTCAGTCGTCCGACCGGCGCGGCCATGACGCCTATCGGCCTTCGGCTGGTTGGATCAGGCGGAAAGACGTTTGCGGCCCTTGGACCGGCGTAATGCCAGGACCTTGCGGCCGCCGCGCGTCTTTTGCCGGGCGCGGTAGCCGTGCCGGCGTTTGCGGACGAGCTTGCTGGGCTGGTAAGTGCGCTTCACGGCCAGGAACTCCGATCGCCGATGCCTTGGGAATTGCGCGGCTTATAGAGGCTGGCAGGGGTAGAGTCAATGCGCCGAACCCCCGCCAACGGCCTGGAAATACGCGCGAATGGCCGCTACGGTCGCGCCATGTGGAGTCTCGGCAGTGTGACTGGCCCGTGAGCGCGGCGGGCCGCTAAAACCACCCCATCAGCCCGGCGGAAACGCGGTCCATCCCATGCAGCCTCAGCCGACAAATTCACCGGCCAAACCCACGAGCGGCGGCGCGCGCTGGCTCGGCCGGCTTTGGCCGGTCGCGGTCCTTGCGGCGGGCTTGGCCCTGTTCTTCGCCCTGCGTCTCGACCGCTATCTCAGCTTCGCCGCGTTGAAGGAGCATCGCCAGGCGCTGCTGGATTTGGTGCGCGACCACGCCGCGTCCATGGCCGCGGGTTACGCGCTGCTGTACGCCTTGTGCGTGGCGTTCTCGCTGCCGGTCGCCGCGGTTCTAACCATCACCGCCGGGTTCCTGTTCGGGCAGCTTCTCGGCATCGCGATCGTGGTGACGGGTGCCACCGCCGGGGCGATCGCCGTGTTCCTGGCCGCGCGCACGGCGCTGGGCGATGCGCTGCGCAGGCGCGCGGGACCGTGGCTCGTGCGCATGCAGGACGGCTTCAACGAGAACGCGCTGAGCTACCTTCTGGTGCTGCGCCTGGTGCCGCTGTTTCCCTTCGCCGTGGTCAATCTGGTGCCGGCGTTCCTCGGCATGAAGCTGAGGGACTACGCGATCGCCACCTTCATCGGCATCATTCCCGGCTCGTTCGTCTATACCGCCGTGGGCGCGGGGCTGGGCAGCGTGTTCGACCAGGGGCGCGAATTCACCGCCGCCGGAATCCTGACGCCCCAGGTGCTGGTGGCGCTGGGCGGGCTGGCGTGCCTGGCCCTGGTGCCGGTGGTGTATAAGAAGCTGAAACGGCGTCGCTTGGGGTGAGGGAATGCTGTCCGTCGATATCTGCGTGATCGGCGCCGGATCGGGCGGCCTTAGCGTCGCCGCCGGCGCCTCGCAGATGGGCGCAACGGTCGCGCTGATCGAGCGCGGCGAGATGGGCGGCGACTGCCTGAATTACGGCTGCGTGCCTTCCAAGGCGCTGCTGGCCGCCGCGCACGCGGCCGAAAACATGCGCCGGGCCGAGCGTTTCGGGCTGGAGAAACACGAGCCGCGTGTCGATTTCGCGCGCGTCATGGCCGGGGTGCGGGGCGTGATCGCGGCGGTCGCGCCGCAGGACAGCCAGGAGCGGTTCGAGGGCCTGGGCGTGCGCGTGATCCGCGCCGCGGCGCGCTTTACCGTCGGCAACGTGATCGAGGCCGGCGGCGAGACGATCAAGGCCAGGCGCTTCGTGATCGCCACCGGCTCCGCGCCGCTGGTGCCGCCGATACCCGGCCTCGACAAGATACCCCACCTGACCAACGAGACGGTG
This sequence comes from Rhodospirillaceae bacterium, assembly GCA_023266845.1. Taxonomy (GTDB): domain Bacteria; phylum Pseudomonadota; class Alphaproteobacteria; order JAEULC01; family JAEULC01; genus JAEULC01. The sequence goes on along the minus strand of JAHFPH010000067.1, from coordinate 11,803 downwards.
TTCGCGAACACGACGCGCCCCAGCCATCTGCTGGTGATCGGCGGCGGGCCGATCGGGCTGGAGCTGGCGCAGGCGCATCGCCGCCTTGGCGTGGCGGTGACGGTGATCGAGAAATTCTCGATTCTGCCGAAGGACGACCCGGAACTGGCGGATGCCGTGCGCGCGCAATTGCTGCGCGACGGTGTGGCGCTGATGGAAGGGGCGGAGCTCAAGCGCGCCGACCCCACGCCCAGCGGCGTCGCCGTGGTGGTGGCGCGCGAGGGCGGCGAGGCGACCCTGACCGGATCGCATCTCCTGGTCGCGGTGGGCAGACGCGCCAACGTGGCGGATCTGAACCTGGAAGCCGCCGGGGTCGAGTACTCGCCCCACGGCGTCAAGACCGATGCGCGGCTCAGGACCACCAACCGGCGCATCTTTGCGGTGGGCGACGTGACCGGGCGGTTCCAGTTCACGCATGTCGCGGGCTATCACGCGGGAATCGTGCTGCGCAACGCGCTGTTCCGCCTGCCGGCCAAACTGGACGACGGCGCCGTTCCTTGGGTCACCTTTACCGATCCGGAATTGGCGCAGGTGGGCTTGAGCGAAGCGGAGGCGCGCAAGCGCGGCGGCAAGATCAGCGTGCTGCGCTGGCCGTTCCACGAGAACGACCGCGCCCAGGCCGAACGCACGACCGAGGGCTTCGCCAAGGCGGTGCTGGACGGCGGCGGCCGCGTGATGGGCGCAGCGATCGTGGGGGCCCATGCCGGCGAGCTGATCCAGCCCTGGTGCCTGGCGGTCGCCAAGCGCATGAAGATCGGCGCAATGGCGTCGCTGATTCTGCCCTATCCGACCCTGGGCGAGGTCAGCAAGCGCTTGGCCGGCAGCTATTTCATCCCGAAACTGTTCAGCGAGCGGACGCGCAGGATCGTGCGCCTGCTGATGCGCTTCGCATGAGCGCCGAGCGGCACATAGTGCCGGCCTGGGCGCGCGGCCTGTCGGCGCGCCTGCTGGTCATGACCATGATCTTCGTGATGCTGTCCGAGGTGCTGATCTACCTGCCGTCGATCGCGCGCTTCCGCGCCTCCTATCTGGAAGACCGGCTCAGCAACGCGCATCTGGCCATCCTGGCCCTCGAAGCCAGCGACCCCGCCAGCGTCAGCCAGATGCTGACGCAGCGCCTGTTGGACCACGCCGATTCGTCGGCCATCGCCATGCGTACGCCGGGCAAGGCAACGGTGATGCTGATGCTGGACCAGGTGCCGCTGCCCGACGCGACCATCGATCTGCGCGAGACGACGTGGATGATGGCGATCGGCGACGCGTTGCGCACGCTATGGGCCGACGAGATGCGCACGATCCGCGTGCTGGGCGCGGTGCCCAAGGCGCCGGGCGCCACCATGGAAATGGTGATGCGCGAATCGGCGCTGCGCCGCGCCATGATCGGCTATTCCCAGCGCATCCTGGGGCTGTCGATCGCGATCTCGCTGCTGACTGCGGCGCTGGTGTTCACGGCCCTGCAGCTGATGCTGGTGCGCCCGATGCGGCGCTTGACCCAGAGCATGGTGGCGTTCCGGGCCGCGCCGGAAAATCCGGCCGCGCTTGTTTCCCCGAGCGACAGAAACGACGAGATCGGCTTGGCGACGCGCGAGCTGGCGGACATGCAGCAGGGGTTGCTGGCGGCGTTGAAGCACAAGGAGCGTCTGGCGGCCCTGGGCGCGGCGGTCGGCAAGATCAACCACGATCTGCGCAACATCCTCAGCACCGCACGTCTTGTGTCGGACCGGCTGACCTCGAGCGCCGATCCCTATGTGCGCAAAACGGCGCCGACGCTGCTCGACGCGATCGACAAGGCGGTCGAGCTGTGCTCGCGCACGCTTGAGTTCACGCGCGACGGCGCGCCGCCGGCGCTGAAGCGCGCGCGCTTCGGCCTGCGCGACCTGGTGGAAGAGGTGATCGCGGGGCTTGCCGCCGCCGCGGTCGGCGCGCGCTGGAGCAACGACATCGACCCGGCGCTGCAGGTCGACGCCGACCGCGAGCAGCTTTACCGCGCCGTGTCGAACCTGGCGCGCAACGCGATGGAATCGGGCGCGGGGCGCATTTCGTTCAAGGGCGGCCAGGCGGAGGGGCGCGTTTCGATTCTGGTGGCCGATGACGGGCCCGGCATTCCGCCGGCCGTGCGCGAGCGGCTGTTCGTTCCCTTCGCCGGATCGACGCGGCGCGGCGGCAGCGGACTGGGCCTGGCGATCGCGCGCGAGATACTGCGCGCGCATGGCGGCGACGTGACGCTGCAGGACACCGGGCCGGGCGGAACGCGCTTTCGCGTCGAATTGCCGGAGGAAGCGCCGGCCGGGCTCGCGGCGGCGCGGGACTTGTCGGGTCGCGCGGTTTCCTGATAGCAAGACCGCCGCAAACGGAGATCGCAAACGGGGGATCGCATGGAGGGAATGGGCAAGTGGATCGCGGGCGCGGTGATCGGGTTGATCGGTGTTCTGGGCCTGTTCCTGGCCGCGCACGCGCATGACGACGCGCTTTATTACGCGGGCCTGGCGGTATTCGTGCTGGCCGTGCTGATCATCGGCGCGATGGTCAAGCGAAACTTCGACATGCAGGAAGGCGCGCATAGCTGACGCCGGCGTCCGGCCGCAGGTTGACCCGCGATGACCTGGGATCCCGGCCAGTACCTGAAATTCGGCGGCGAGCGCCTCAGGCCCGCGCTCGATCTTTTGGCGCGCGTGGCGCTGGACGCGCCCAAGCGCGTGGTCGAGCTGGGCTGCGGCACCGGATCGCTGACGCGGATTCTGGCCGAGCGTTTCCCGCACGCCCAGGTCACCGGGCTGGACGGATCGGAGGAAATGCTGGCGGCGGCGCGCAAAAGCGCCAAGCCCGGCGAGACGATCCAATGGCGGCGCGCGGACATCGCGGGCTGGAAAGCGGAAACGCCGGTCGACCTGATCTATTCCAACGCCGCGCTGCACTGGCTGCCCGGGCATAACGCGCTGTTTCCGCATCTGATGGCGCAGCTTGGCCCCGGCGGCATGCTGGCCGTGCAGATGCCGCGCAACCATGGGGCGCCGTCGCACACCCTGATGGAAGCCGAGATCGCGCGGCGGCCGGCGCTGGCCCTGCGGTTGAAATCCAAGCCGCGCTCGCTGCCGCCTGACGATCCGTCGTTCTTCTACGACCTGCTGCGGCCACTTTGCGCCGCCCTCGATATCTGGGAGACGGAATACCTGCATGTGCTGAAAGGCGACGACGCGGTCGTCGAGTGGACCAAGGGCACGGCGCTGAAGCCGGTGCTGGACGCCGCCACCGCGGAGGAGCGCGAGAGTTTCCTCGACGACTACAAGGCCGCGTGCCGCAAGGCCTATCCGCCGCGCCCGGACGGCAACACGCTGTTTCGCTTCCGACGAATCTTCATCGTCGCGGTGAAGTGACGGCAAAGTTTCTTTGCCGTCATGGCCGCGCTTGTTGCGACCATCCACGTCGATCCAGCGGCAAACCGAGCCACGTGAACGACGTGGATGCCCGGAACACCGAAGGAAGGAAGTTCCGAGGCGGACATGACGAATCAAGAAAGAGCGGACGGCTTATCGTTCTCCCCTAGGGCGCGGACTCATAAACGCGCAGCCAAAGGCGGATCGAAGCAAGCTTGATAAAGGCGAGATAATTGGCTGCGAGCTTGTCACAGCGGGTGGCGAGATGTCCGCGCCGGTCGTCCGCAATGGATGCCGCGGCGCTTGTTCGGCAGCATCGGTCTAATGACGCTCCATTCGCAGCCACTGAGTTCATAGCGCATGATTCGAGGCTCCGGTTCGCGAGCTTGAACCGCGTTTATCCCGACGCCATCAATCCCGATCAGGGACTTCCGAGTCTACCCGCCACCCTGACCTATCGCGGCCATGACGAAGCCGACGCAAATGGCCCTATGCGGACATGAAAATGCGTCGCTTCCATTTTCGGAGGCGGCGCTTTTTTGCGATGCCTGCGATGTAGCTCAGGCCGCGCGCGGCGTTCCGAGTTGCTCCTTGAAGAAGACAATCGTGCGGCTCCACGCGAGTTCGGCGGCCTCCTTGTTGTAGCGCGCGCCGCCGGTGTCGTTGTTGAAGGCGTGGTTGACACCTGGATACATGTAAATCGTGTAGCGCTTGCCGTTTGCCTTCAGCGCCGACTCGTAAGCCGCTATTCCGGCATTCACTCGCTCGTCGAGCTCGGCGTAGTGGAGGAGCAGCGGCGCGCGGACGGCCGGCACCTGGTCTGCGGGGATCTGAAGCCCGTAATAGACGACCACGGCTTTGAGCTCGGGCCGCTCCGCCGCCATACGGTTGGCCACACCGCCGCCGAAGCAGAAACCGACCACGCCGACATTGCCATTCGATTCTGCATGCGTCAGCACAAACGGCACCGCCGCCACTGCCGCCGCGACGATATCCGCGGGGTTGGTCTTGCTATGAAGCTCGCGCGCCTTTTCTTCGTCGGGGGGAGTACCGCCGGATACGGACAGCAAGTCGGGGGCGAAAGCCAGGAACCCCTCGACCGCCAGCCGCCGGGCCGCGTCTTCGATGTGCGGATTGAGACCGCGATTCTCCTGGATGATGATGATGGCGGGGCGCTTGCCCTTGGCTATCGGGCGCACGAGGTAGCCGTTGATCTTGCCCTTGGGTGAATCGTAGGAGACACGCTCGGTCGCTAGCCGCGCGTCATTTTCAGCGACGATCGCCGCCTGCGCATAGTCGTTTTGCAGCAGTGGCAGCATCGCCGCGGCGATCGCGGCCGAGCCCGTCAACTCGGCAAGCCGGTCGATGAAATCGCGGCGAGTCATGCCACCATGCGTAAAGTGGTCGTAGAGATTGACGATGCGTTGGTCCACTTGACCCTCCCCTGCGGTTGCAAAAACATTAACACGTTGCGGCCATTAAAATTCCGCTGTGTACGGGAAAATTCTTGAGGATATATGGGAATTGCGATTTGAATATTTTGCCGCCGCGAATCGAGCGAGTTCCAGGTGGTCTGATATTGGCACTTTTCGGCCCCGGTGCCGGCTCCGTGTGAGGGCCGCTTACCGCTCCAAGGCGGAAGTCCGCAGGCTGCCAGCGGCAATTTATGAGTTTACGGCCTAATCCACCGCCAGCACCAACGCTTTCAGATAGGCGCTCTCGGGCAGATGCGGATGCACGGGATGATCCGGGCCCGCGCCCGCGGAGCGGATGATGCGGCCAGTGCGCCCGGCATCGTCAAGGCCGCGGCGCACCTGCTCGGCGAAAGTCTCGGCCTCCATGTTGTGCGAGCACGAGGCGATGAACATCGCGCCGCCGGGGGCCGTCAGCCGCGCGCATAGCCGCGCCAGCTTGCGGTAGCCGCGCGCGCCGGCCGCCACGTCTTTTTTCGATTTCACGAAAGCCGGCGGGTCGGCGATTACCAGGTCGAATTTCTCGGCCATGCCCGTACGGCGCTCCGCATCGGCGAACGCATCGGCGCGGGTGAACTTGCAGCGCCCGGCGCAGCCGTTTTCGCGCGCCGCGCGCTCGGCCAAGGCGAGCGCCGCCTCGCTGCGGTCGACCAGATCCACCGCGCCCGCGCCGGTCATCGCGGCCTGCAACGCGAAACCGCCGGTATGGCTGTAGAGATCGAGCACGCGCGCGCCGCCGCGCGCCAGCGCCGCCATGAAGGCGCGGTTGCCGCGCTGGTCGAAGAACCAGCCGGTCTTTTGCCCGCCCGTGACGTCGGCGTAGAACGCGACGCCGTTCTCGACGATGCGCACCGGCCCATCCACCCGGCCCTTGGCGACGCGCACTTCCTGCCCCAGCCCTTCCAGCGCGCGCATCGAGCCGTCGTTGCGCAGAACGACGACGGCGGGATCGAGCACCTTGTCGATGGCTTCGAGCAGCAGCGGGGTCAGCAATTCCATGCCCGCCGTGTTGACCTGCACCGCGACGACGTCGCCGTACCGGTCGATCACCAGCCCGGGCAGCCCATCGGCCTCGGCATGGATCAGGCGGTAATACGGCGCGTCGAACAGCCTGCCGCGCAATTCGAGCGCGCGCCGCAACCGCCGTGCCAGGAATTTTGCGTCGATGACGGCGCGCGGATCGCGGTCGAGCATGCGCGCCGCGACCAGCGTGCGCGGATTGAACATCGCCATGCCGACGGACCGCCCCTCGGCCGAGCTCAGCGTGACGATGGTTCCCGGCGGCAGCGCCTTGGCGGCGGCGTCCATCGCGATCTCGTTGGAGAAGACCCAGGGATGGCCGTGGCGCGCGCGCTTGTCGCGGCCGGGCAAAAGCCGCACGCCGGGACGCGCGGCGGACGTGTCCGCGTCGAAGGCGCGCGCTGCTTCCGCCGCCACGGTCAATCCCCCTCAGCCACGCCTTCGCGCCGGGGATCGGCGCCGCCGATCAGGCCGGCGGGCGTCAGCACGATGCCATGCAGGCCCGAGGTGAACTCGACAACAGAGACTTTGTGTCCCATCGCTTCCAGCGCGGGCTTCAACGCCTCGGCCGCGGTGCCCATTTCCAGCTCGGTCGGTCCGTTGCTGTTGCCGAAATTGGGTAGCTCGATGGCCTTCTGGATGTCGAGGCCCCAGTCGAGCACGCCGATCAGCGTCTTGACCACGTAGTTGATGATGGCGCTGCCGCCGGGCGAGCCCACGACCATCACCAGCTTGCCGTCGCGGTCGAACACCAGGCTCGGCGACATGGAGGAGCGCGGGCGTTTGTGGGCCTCGACGCGGTTCGCCACCGGCTTGTCGCCGTCGAGGGGTGTGAAGGAAAAATCGGTGAGCTCGTTGTTGAGCAGGAATCCCTCGACCATCACGCGCGAGCCGAACCCGGCCTCGATGGTCGTGGTCATCGACGCCGCGTTGCCGACCGTGTCGACGATCGACAGGTGGCTGGTGGACGGCAGTTCGGGCGAGGCATCGTGGCCCCAATCCATCGCCTGCCGACCCGGCGGCTCGCCCGGTGCCGCCTTGTCCATCGCCTTGCCCGGGACGATCGCCCGGCCGCGCTCCGCCAAATAGGCTGGGTCGATCAGGCCCTTGGCCGGCACTTTGATGAAATCGGGGTCGCCGATATAGACGTCGCGGTCGGCATAGGCCAGGCGCATCGCCTCGGCGATGAGATGGACGGAATCGACCGACATGGGTTGCATCGACTTCAAATCGAAGCGCTGCAGCATGCCCAGGATCTGCAGCACGGTAAGGCCGCCGGAACTGGGCGGGCCCATGCCGCAGATCACCCACACGCGGTACGGCCCGCACACCGCCGCGCGTTCCTCGGCGCGATAGGAGCGCAGATCGTCGAGCGAAAGGTCGCCCGGGTTGGCCGCGCCGGCCACCGCCTCGACAATGTGCTGCGCGAACTCGCCCCGGTAGAACCAGTCTACGCCCAGCTCGGCCACTTGGCGCAGCGTGCGGGCCAAGGCGGGGTTCTTGAGAACATGTCCCGCCGGCCAGGGCTGCCCGTCCGGCGCGTAGAAATAGGCGCGCGCCGCGGGGCTGGCATCGAAAAAATTCTCTTCCGCCAGCATCTTGCTGAGGCGCGGGGACACCGCGAAGCCGCGCTCGGCGAGCTCGATCGCCGGCTCGAACAGCTGGGACCATTCAAGTTGGCCGTATTCGGCATGCGCGCGTTCCAGCGCGCGCAACAGGCCGGGCGTGCCGACCGACAGCCCGCCTACCACGGCCTGCACGAATTTCACGGGCTTGCCGTCGGGCCCAAGAAACCGCTCGGGCTTGGCGGCGCGGGGCGCCGTCTCGCGCCCGTCGAACGTTGTCGTGGTGCGGGTGCGCGCGTTGTAATAGACGATGAACGCGCCGCCGCCGATGCCCGAGGATTGCGGCTCGACCAGGTTCAGCACCATCTGCGCGGCGATCGCGGCGTCGATCGCGCTGCCGCCGCGCCGCAGCATGGCGAGGCCCGCCTCGACCGCCAGCGGATTGGCGGCGGCGACCATGTGGCGTTTGGCCTTCGTCGCCTCGCCCGCATGGCCCGCGAACGCGGGCAGGACCGCGAGCAGGAAGGTGGCGGCCAATGCAGCGCCGCAACGGCTGGCAAGGCGGTTCATCGCGACATCCTAGCAGGGGATTCCGGCGAGCCGATATGGGATAGTAATCCCAATCTTTCCGCCTGGAGAGAGCGGCGATGCTGTTGGGAATGGCGGTCGGGACGGCGCTGGTGGCGCTGACCATCCTGGTGCATTACGAGGCGCTGCGACTGATTTCGCGCGTTCTGCCGCGGCTGACCGCGGTGCCGCCGCGGCCGCGCATCGTGTTCGTGATCATCGCCGTGTTCGCGGCGCATATGATCGAGGTCTACATCTATGCCCTGGGTTATTGGCTGCTGCATGCGTGGGGCGGTGGCGTCGACGGCGTGGGGCTGTTGCATGTCAGCGGCCAATCGGCCGACGATTTGGACACGTTGATCTATTTTTCCGCCGTCAGCTATACCACGCTCGGCTTCGGCGACATCGCGCCGCTTGGGGGGTTGCGGATCGTGTCGGGCATCGAGGGGTTGAACGGCCTGCTGATGATCGGCTGGTCGGCGTCGTTCACGTATCTATGCATGGAAAGGCTGTGGCCGCTTCACGCCGAGCGGCGCGGCGGCCATCATCCCAAATCGGATTAAAGCAGCAGGGGCTCTTCGTCCTTGAGCGGCCCGGCGGGGTGGAGATGCGCCACCCGCAGCTCCGACATCGCCGCGGCGCGTTCGGCGACCATCAGCCGGTGGCAATCCCCTGGATCGCGCTCCAGGCACATCAACGCCACCGGACCCGCACGGTCGAGCGCGATCACCTGGCGCAGCGCCGCGACGGTTTCGGCGCGGTCGAGATGCGCCTGGAACAGGCGGTGATATGTTTCGACATCCCCGGCGCGCGCGGCGTCGCGCGATGGCGGCGGATTGCCGAGCTGCCGCAGATGCGTGTAGCCGATTCCCGCCGCTTCGATCGCTTCCTTCAGCGCACCTTGACGGAATTCCGGCCGGCGTGAAAACGGATGGAACCGGACGTCGACCAGCATGCGCACCCCGGCGCCTTGCAGCGCCGCGATGAAATCGGCCAGGCGCGCGCCTTGATACCCGATGGTGTAGAGCGTGCGCGCGCCGTTCACGCGGTGGCGATCAGGCGCGCGGACGGTTGCCGGCGATGGGCTGGGCGAATTGCGGCTCGAGGTCCCAGGGGAAATGAATCCAGGTGTCCTGGCTGACTTCTGTAATGTAAGTATCAACAAGCGGCCGGCCGGCGGGCTTGGCGTAGATCGCGGCGACATGCGCCTTGGGCAGCATGGCGCGCACGGCGCGCATGGTTTTGCCGGTATCGACCAGATCGTCGACCACCAGCCAGCCCTCGCCGTCGCCGGTCACGCCCTTGGTGATCTTCACGTCGCTCTGGTTCTTGTGGTCGTAGCTGACGACGCAGATCGTGTCGATCAGGCGGATCTCGAGCTCGCGCGCGACGATCGCGGCCGGCACCAGCCCGCCGCGCGTGATCGCGATGACGCCCTTCCACGGGCCCTTGTCCACGAGCCGCCAGGCGAGCGCGCGGCCGTTGCGGTGCAGCTCTTCCCAGGAAACGGGGAAATCCTTGGCGTAGCGGGATTGATCAGCCACTTGCGGCCCCCTTGCGCGCGGTCGGTCGAGGCCGCGATTTAACCGCTTGGGCGCGGCTGAGGCAACTCGGCGGCCGAAGCGTCAGGCGTCGTTCTGGCGATAGGCCAACAGGAAGCAGCCGTTGATGCGCCAGGTGCCGTCGGGCATGCGCATCATCGGATAGACCGCCATGACCGGCACGCCGTCCGGGCCCACGACCAGCACGCGCTGCGCCGGCGCGCCATGCAGCCAGACGATGTCCTTGAACTGCACGGCCTGCGGCCGGTACACGGCATTGTAGCCGGCGCGCACCATCTCCATGAACGTTTCGGGCGACTGGAATTTTTCCTGGATGGTGGGCGTGGCGTAGGAGAAAGCGGCGCTGCCGTCGTCGCGCTGGAAAGCCTGAAGCTGGCCTTCGATCGCCTTGCGGATCGCCGCCTGATCGGCATCCGTCAGCGCCATCTGCTCGCCATTGGACTGGGCCATCGCCGCGCGCGGCGCGACCGAGACCGCCGCAAGCGCGCAGGTGAAGGCCGCTAAGACTGCCAGTCGCCAGATCCGCATGTCCCGTCCCCCGGCAATTGCGGCGCCGAACCTGGCGCCGCTTTAGATCATACACCTGGGGCGCAGCCGATTTGAGCCGGGAAATGGGCCAAGCACAGGGCTGTGAACGGTCCGGAAAATCCGTTGAACGGAAGCCCGTTAGCGGACGTAGAGATGGACTTCGTTGACCTGGGCCTGGGTGCTGTTGGTGGCCGACAGCGCGACCCGGTTGAGCGGCAGGCCCATATTGGCGAACGAACGCATGACGCCCTCGGCCGAGCGGCGCGCGGACACGCCCGAGGTGGCGCCGGTTTCGGGCTTGGCGGGCGTGACCGCCACCAGATCGAACATCGCGTCGGGCTTGCGGTCCAGCGCCTGGCTGACGGCGGCATAGAGCTGCTGGTCGTATTCGACGTTCGGGCGGGTGAATTTGATGACGACCAGGGGCCGGCGGTTGCCGATGGGCTGGGGCGCGGGCGCGGCCGAACTCTGCTGCGCCGGCGGCCCGCCGGCGGCGGGCGCGGCGCTGACGAAGGGGCGATTGTAGAGGCTGGGCCCATACAGCTCGCCGTTCTTCACCGCGACCGACATCAGTTGCAGGTTGCGGCGCTCGCTGGCGATGTAGTTGTTCTGGCGTTGCTGATCCTCGCTGAGTTCGTTCAACAGGCGCTCGATCAGCACCACGGTGCGGTTGATCTCGTCCTCCAGGATCGCGACCTGGCGGTGGTCTTCGTCCACCGCGCCCTGCAGCGAATAGGTGGCGCGCGTGGAATCCAGCAGGAACGTGGCCATCGAGGAATCGCCGGCGGTCGCGCTGGTCAGGCGGTTGAGGCGGCCGATGCTGCCGTCGAGCTTGTCGAGCTCGCCTTGGGCTTGGGTCCATTGGGCCACGAGTTCGGGATTACCGGGCGTGGTGCCGACCTGCAGCCGCGCGTTGATGGCGGCGGCGAGCTGGTGGTAGTTGCGCGACTGCTGGATCATGTCGGCGCGGTTCTGCTGCAGCTCTGCATTATGCGAAGAGATCGTCCCCTGCAGCCGCACCAGCTCGGCGCGCTGCTGCTGGATTTTCTGGCTGACATAGGTGCCGGTGGGCGTGCCCGGCGTCGAGCTGGCCCCCGCGGGGGCGACGGCGGGCGGCGGCGTGTTCTGCGCCATAGCGGTGCCGGCTGGCGGCCATGTGCTGGACTGCGCCGGGGCGGGCTGGGTGACTTTCGGTACGTCGGGCTGCGGCGGATTTGGCGCCAGGGCCGACATCGACGCCCCCTCGGTCCTGCCGGAGGGTGGGCTGGCGGTTAGCGAAGGCATCATGCCGTCGGGGGTGCAGGCGGAAACCGCCGCGGCCACGCACGCTGTGGCCGCAAGGCACCGCAGAGGATTGACCCTCATACGCACGTTTTCTTCGCCTTCCCCTCTGGCGGCTGGCCGCCGCGTTGTTGGTGGGGCCGCCGCTTGCCCGACTGCGCTAAAACAACTGACAAGATGCCTTGCCAGAACCGCTTGATCCTACAGGAGAACGCGCGTTATCCACAAGCGGCATCTTCCGCGATTCGCCCATTTTCCCGTGGTTTATCCGATGCTTGCCAGACCAGGATGGTTTGAGTAGTGTGCGCGCCTTCCCCAAGCGCCCGTAGCTCAACTGGATAGAGCATCAGACTACGGATCTGAGGGTTGGGAGTTCGAATCTTCCCGGGCGCGCC
>JAHFPH010000066.1 GCA_023266845.1 Rhodospirillaceae bacterium | reverse complement strand
CGCTGAAGATCGCGTCCGCCGCGTCGCCGCCCGACCTGGTGCTGCTCGACGTCGTCATGCCGGGCATTGATGGTTACGTGGTCTGCCGCAAGCTGAAGGCGCTGCCGGTGGTCAAGGATGTTCCGGTGATCTTCCTTACCTCGCGAGCCGACGCTGCGCACGAGCAGGCGGGATTCGACGCCGGCGCCGTCGACTACATCCCCAAGCCGATCAGCCCGCCGCTTCGCCGACCGCGCTCCCCAGACCTGACCGGACATTCGCGGCCTGTTGCTGCTCCATGAATAGCGACGATCCGATCGCCCGGCTGCTGGCGGGAACCTATCCCGACCCCGACGGCGGGGGAAACCTGCGGGTCGCGACAAAGGCCGTGATCATCGCGCCGTCGCTGAAAGGCGCCGAGGCCGATTGCCTCAGTGGGTTGCCGTTGGGTCGCAATCTTGCGGTCGTCAGCGACGCGACCACGCATCGCATCCTGGGCCGGCGCGTCGAACGCGCGCTTGGCGGCAAAGGCAAGGTCGTCAGCATCGTGCTGCCGGATTGGCCGCACGCCGACGAGGAAATCGCGCGAAAAATCGAGGATGCCGGTGCCGCTTGCGACGCGCTGGTCGCGGTCGGTGCGGGCACGATCAACGATCTGTGCAAATACGCTTCCGCGCGCGCCGGCAAGCCCTATGTCGTCTATGGCACCGCGCCGTCGATGAACGGCTATGTGTCGCTGACCGCGGCCATCACCGTCCACGGCCACAAGAAATCGCTGCCGGCCCAGGCGCCAGTTGGCGTGTTTCTGGATCTCGGCATTCTCGCGGCCGCGCCCCCGCGCATGATCCGCGCGGGCCTGGGCGACAGTTTGTGCCGCCCCACCGCGCAGGCCGACTGGATGCTGGCGCATCTGCTGTTCGGGCATCCCTATCGCGAGGCGCCCTTCGTGCTGCTGGAGCGGGACGAGGAGGCGCTGTTCGAAGGCTCGGGCGCGCTGATGAAGGGCGATCTTGCGGCCATGGAATCGCTGGTGCGGACGTTGCTGCTGTCGGGCTTCGGCACGGCGGTTTGCGGCAGCAGCCATCCCGCGAGCCAGGCCGAACATCTGATCAGCCACTACGCCGATATGTTCGGCGACGCGTCGTGGCCGCAATCCTTCCACGGCGAGCATATCGCCGTGACCACATTGACCGTCGCGCGGCTGCAGGAACGCATGCTGGACGGGCCCGCGCCGGTCGTGACGCCGGACGCGGCGGACGCGGCGTTTTTCGCCGCCGCCTTCGGCGAAGAGCTGGGCAAGTCCTGCTGGGCCGAGTTTTCGCAAAAGCGCCTGGACCGAAAGCGCGCCGACGCGGCGAACGAGGTCCTGAAAAGCCGGTGGCAGACGATACGCGCGGCGATCAAGCGCGTCACACGGCCCGTGGCGTATCTGGAAGGAGTGCTGCGCCGCGCGGGCGCACCGACCATGCCCAAGGAGCTTGGCTGGCCCGAGGCGTTCTATGCCCGCGCGGTTTCCCAAGCGCGGCTGATCCGCGACCGCTACACTTTCCTCGATCTAGCGGCGAACAGCGGCGTGCTGTAGCGCGGCTTTCAGGCCGCGACGGTGAAGCCCGCGTCTTTCGCCGCGCCGCTGAGATACTTGTAGCCCATCTTGGCGTAGGTGAGGGGATGGGCCTTGGCCGGGTCTTGCTCGGCCTCCACCACCAGCCAGCCCCGATAGCCCTCATCGCGCAACAGCTTCAGCACCGGCACAAAAGCGACCGCGCCGTCGCCCGGCACGGTGAACACCCCGTCCAGCACCGAGTCGAGAAAGCTTTTGTTCAGCTTCTTCGCGGCGTCCAGCATCAGGCGGCGCACATCCTTGCAATGCACGTGAGCGATGCGCTTGGCGTGCTTCTTCGCCAGGTCAAACGGATCGGCGCCAGCATAGGTGGCGTGGCCCGTATCCAGCAGCAGGCCCACGGCAGGGCCAGTCGCCTTGATCAGCCGGTCGATCTCGTCGCTCGTCTGGATCGCGGTGCCCATGTGGTGATGGAACGCCAGGCGCACGCCGCGCTTCAGCATATGCTCGGCGACGGCGGTGATGCGCTTGCCGTACTCCGCCCATTCATGCCCGGCGATCATGCGCCGCGTATCGGCGGGCTTAGTGCGGTCGCCATGCGTCGCGCCCGAGCCTTCGGCGAACACCATCACCGGGCAGCCCATATCGGCCATGAGGTCCAGGTGGCCGGCGATCGCCTTGATTTCGTCTTCGGCCGTGCGCTCCAAGAGCTTGGCGCTGTACCAGCCCGAGATGAATTTTAGGCCATGCCTGTCCAGGATCGGCTTCAACTCCTTGGCGCGTTTCGGGAACTTGCCGCCCATCTCGGTGCCGGCATAGCCCGCCTGCTTGGTCTCGCTAAGGCAGACCTCCAGCGGCGTATCGCCGCCGAGCGACGGCATGTCGTCGTTGGACCAGGTGATCGGGTTGATGCCGATGCGGACGTTCATGGTTGCTCCTGATTTCTACAGCAGGCCCAGCGCGGCCAGCTCCCGGCGCAGCGCCGCGTGGGACCGGAAATGTATCCCGTGAATGCCGAGCGCCGAAGCAGCCTCGGCGTTCCTGGGATTGTCGTCGATGAACACGGCGGCTTCGGCCGGCACTTTGTAGCGGTCCATCAGCAGGCGGAAGATGCGCGGATCGGGCTTTATCACGCCTTCATTGCCCGAGACCACGATACCGTCGAAATGCGCCAGGAACGGAAAGCGCCTTGGTTGCCCGGCGAAAGTTTCGGCCGACCAGTTGCTGAGCGCGTAAAGCGGCGTGCCGCGCGCTTTCAGCTCTTGCATCACCGCCACGGCGCCGTCGATGGCGCCGGGGATCATCTCGTCGAAGCGGGCGTTCCAGGCGCGGATCAGCGCGGCCTTGCCGGGATAGGCCGCGATCAGCTCGGCTTCGGCGTCGGCGAAGCTGCGCCCGGCGTCCTGGCGCTCGTTCCAGTCCGGGGTGCAGACGGTGCCGAGGAACTCCTCCATCGCCGCCTCGTCGCCGCCGAACAGCTTGCGATAGAGATGGCGCGGGTCCCAATCGATCAACACCCCGCCCAGGTCGAAAATAACCGTCCAACGCCTGGTCATGTCTTTGAGGCCATGTCCTTGAGAGCTCCGGCCGCATCATCGCGATTGCCGCGCGCGGCCCGGTAGATAAAGGCTCGCGCCCGGCCCGGCAATTGGAATTATGGTTCCGGCGAAATTTGATGGGCCGATGGGGCCATTTTGGGCCGGCGCCGCGCAAAGCGTTTCTGCCTAGCGTCCGAACACGAGCTCCGGCAGCCAGGTGGTCAGCGGCGGCCACAGGCTGATCGCGGCGAGTACCGCAATCAACGGTACTAGGAACGGCGCGGTGGCGCGCGTCACGCGCTCGAACGGCAGCTCTGCCACCTTGGCGACCACGAACAGCACGATGCCCACGGGCGGGGTCAGCGTGCCGATCATCAGGTTCAGCACGAACACCACGCCGAACTGGATCGGGTCGATGCCCACCTGCATCGCCACCGGCACCAGGATCGGGATCAGGATCAGCATCGCCGCGATCGATTCCATGAAGCAGCCGACGATCAGCAGCAGCACGTTGATGATCAGCATGATCATCAGCGGGTTCCTGGTCCATGATGTTATGGCCTCGCCCACGGCTTGCGGCATGCGGCTGACCGACAGCGCCCAGCCGAACAGCACGGCGCACATCACGATCGCCATCACCACGCCGGTGGTCTCGACCGTGTCCAGGATGACCTTGGGCAGATCGGAAAGCTTGAAGTCGCGATAGATGAACAGGCCCAGGATCAGCGCGTAGAAAGCGGCGATGGCCGCGGCCTCGGTCGGCGTGAAAATGCCCGACATCATGCCGCCGATCAGCAGCACCGGCGCCATCAGCGCCCAGAACGCGCCGCGGAATGCATCCCATGCCTCGCGCAAGCTCGGCCGGTTCTCGCGCGGCATGTCGCGCACATAGGCCATGCGCCAGACCAGCACCATCATGGCGCCGGCCATCATGAAGCCGGGGATCACGCCGCCCATGAACAATTTGCCGATCGAGGCTTCCGCCACCACGCCGTAGATGATCATCGGCAGGCTAGGCGGGATGATCGGGCCGATGGTGGCCGACGCGGCGGTCACGGCCGCAGCCGTTTCCTTGTCGTAGCCCGCGTCGGTCATGGCCTTGATCTCGACCGTGCCCAGGCCCGCCGCGTCGGCCACGGCCGAGCCGCTCATCCCGGCGAAGATCACGCTGCCCACGATGTTGGCGTGGCACAATCCGCCGCGCCACCAGCCCACCATCACCTTGGCGAAGCGGAAGATGCGCTCGGTGATGCCCGAGCTGTTCATCAGGTTGCCCATCAGGATGAAGAAGGGCGCCGCGAGCAACGGGAATGAATTCGCGGCCTGCGCTACTTTCTGCGGGATCACCAGGCCGGGGAATCCGCCCCAATAGACGAAGGCCGCCGCCGCCAGACCCATCGACGCGAAGATCGGCACGCCCAGCAGCATGACGACCAGCCAGCCCGCCATGATCGCGAGCATCATCGTGATCATAGGATCGGCTCGGCTTTTGCTTCGTCCAGCGCCCGGCGTTTGGTCAGCAAGTCCCAAATCTCAGCGAGCGAATACAGAGCGACGATCAGCGCGCCCAGCGGCACCACGATGTACAGCGCCGCATAGGAGATACCCAGGGTTACCGTCGGCAAGTCGATGTTGCGCACGGTAAGCGCGCTGCCGTGCCACACCAGCAGGGCGCACAGCACGATGACCGCGACCTGAATCGCCACCTGAAGCACCAGCCGCGGGCCTAGCGGCAGCATGCCGGCGGCGAAGCCGATGGCGATGTGCGAGCGTTTGCGCGACCCCAGACTCCAGGCGAGCATCGCCGTCCACACGAAGGCCAGCCGCGCCAGCTCCTCCGACCACACCAAGGGCGAATTGAACACGTAGCGGCAGACGACCTGCGCCAGCACCAGGCCGAAGATCAGCGTGAACAGGCCGATCAGCAGCCAATCGGCGGAGCGTTCCAGCGCTCGGACGGCCGTTTTCATGTGGAGAACCTGCTGGCTTTCATCGCCGGCAGGTCAAACGCGGACGGATGGTTACTTCACCGCCTGGATGCGCTCCCAGGTGCCCTTGCCCCAGGTCGCCTCGAACTTCGCCGGCACCACGGCAAGGGTGGCTTTGCGGAACGCCTCGACATCCGGCTTGATCACCGTCATGCCCGCCTTGGTGAAGGTGTCGACCAGCGACGCCTCGGCCTTCACGATTTCCGCGTTCTGCCAGGCGATGCCCTCGTCCAGCGCGTCCTTCACGATCTTCTGGTCGGCCGCCGGCAGGCCTTTCCAAAACGCCTCGTTGATCACCACCAGGCGCGGCGTGATGATGTGCCCGGTCAGCACCAGGTATTTCTGCACCTCGGGAAATTTGCCGGCCTGGATCGTCGGCAGCGGATTTTCCTGACCGTCGACCAGGTTCTGGCTCAAGGCCAGGTACAGCTCGCCGAAGGCCATCGGCGTGGGCTTGGCGCCCCAGGATTCGGCCATGGCGCGGAACACGTCGTTCTCCGGCACGCGTAGCTTAAAGCCTTGCATGTCGGCGACCGCCTTGACCTCTTTCTTCGACGTGGTCAGGTGCCGCGTGCCGTAATAGGTGGTGCCCAAGATGCGCATGCCGCGCTTCTCGACCAGCTGCTTGTTCATCTCCTCGCCGATCGGACCGTTCATGGCCTTCACCAGGTGATCCGCGTCGCGCCAGATATAGGGCGCCTCGACCACCGAGATCGACGGCACCCATTGGCCGAAATTGGCCGCACCCTCGGTCACGACCTGCTGGATGCCGTTGGCCACGGCCTCGATCATGTCGCGCGAATTGCCGATCTGCCCGCCGGGGAAGGATTGGATCTCGACCCGGCCCTGGCTTTTCTCCTTCACCGTCTTGCCGACGCGGTCGATCATCGCGACGGAGGGATGGCTGCCGCCGACCACGTCGCCCCAACGGATTATCTTGGTTTGCGCGTCGGCGGGCGCGGCGGCAAAAAGCGCTGCGGTGAACGTCAGCGTCGCGGCAAGAATCGGCCATTTCACGGATTTCATCGGTTCCCCCTTTTACCGGCGGCCTTCAGGCCAGCCATTGACGGCGATCTTAGCGGCTGATGCAACGGCGCGCGAGCGCCTAGGCATCGAGACCCGCGCCGGTGCGCCAGCCGCCGCGCTGGCGCTTCAGCGCGTCGCGCAGGCTCAATCCCAGCAGCGCCAGCACCATTATCAACATCGTGAGCGCAATAGGCCGGTCCAAGAAAATCCCATAGCTGCCGCCCGACATCGCCAGAGACTGGCCCAGGCTCATCTCGAATATCGGCGACAGGATCATGCCCAGCACCGCCGGCGCCATGTCGAACTCGAATTTGCGCAAGCCGTACCCCACGGCACCGGTCGCCAGCATGATCCACACATCCACCACGCTGCTGTTCACCGCGTACACACCCAGCACGCAAAACACCACGATGGTCGGGTACAGATAGGAATAGGGGATGCGCAGGACGTTCACGAAAATCCCGACCAGCGGCAGGTTCAGGATCAGCAGCACCAGGTTGCCGATATACATGCTGGCGATGAAGCCCCACACGAGATCGGGGTGCTGCTCCATCAAGAGCGGCCCCGGCGCCACGCCGTGGATCATCAGCGCGGCCAGCAGCACGGCGGGAATCGGGCCCGAGGGCAGGCCCAGCGCCAGCATCGGCACGAACGCTCCCGAGGCCGCTGCGTTGTTGGCGGATTCCGGCCCCGCCACGCCCTCGACCGCGCCGTGGCCGAAGCGCTCGGGATGCTTGGAAATGCGCTTCTCTACGCCATACGACACGAACGACGAGATGATATGCGCGGAGCCGGGAATGATGCCGATCAGAAAACCCAGCACCGATCCGCGCAGGCAGGGGCTGATCGACGCCTTCAGCTCTTCGCGCGACGGCACCAGCTCGCGGAGTTTCGGCTTATAGACGCTGGGCGGCGTATCGCCGCCGGCGGTCAAAAGGATCTCCGACAGGCCGAACAGCCCGACCGCCACCGGCACGATGCCCAACCCGTCGGCCAGGTCGGTGACGCCGTAGGTGAAGCGATGGAAGCCGCTGAGCAGGTCGATGCCGACCGTGCCCAGGATCAGCCCCAGCGCGGCCATCGCCAGGGTGTTCACCATCGGCCCGCTGGACATGTAGCTGAGCAGGATAAACCCCAGCAGCAGCAGGGCGACATATTCCGGCGGGCCGAAACGCAGCGCGAACGACGCCAGGGGCGGCGCCAGCAGCATCAGCGCCACGACGCTCAGCGTGCCGGCGACGAACGATCCAAGCGCCGCGATGGCCAGCGCCGCCCCAGCGCGGCCCTTCAGCGTCATGGCGTGGCCGTCGACGCAGGTGATGACCGATGCGGCTTCGCCCGGGATGCGCATCAGAATCGACGTGGTCGAGCCGCCATACATCGCGCCGTAATAGATGCCGGCCAAGAGCACGATCGCCGTGGTCGGCGTAAGCCCGTAGGTCAGCGGCAAAAGCAGGCTGATGCCGGCGAGCGGCCCCAGGCCCGGCAGCACGCCGACCAGCGTGCCGACCACACAGCCCAGCACGGCGTAGAACAGCACGGCGGGTTGCAGCGCCACGGAAAATCCGAGCGCCAGGCTGTTGAGCGTGTCGATCACGATGCTAAAGCCCGAACGGCCCGGTCGGCAGCGGCACGCGCAGCAGCGTCCAGAACACGAAATAACAGCCGAAGGACAGGCCCAGCGACACCAGCGCCGTGGGCAGCGCCGGCCGGCGCTCGACTACGCCCAGCAGGAACGCCACCAGCGCCAGCATGGTCAGCCGGAAGCCGAGACGCTCGATCGCCAGGGCCGCGAAACCGCAGGCCAGAAGGATCATCAACGCGTGGCGCGCCTCGCCCCACCGGATCGCGCCGAGCGGCGTTCCGCCGCGCCGCGCGGCGATCCCCGCGCCCAAAACGCCGAGGATCACCGCATAGAGCAGCGGCGCGTAGCCTGGCCCGGGCCGGCCGAGCGAGCCCAGCGGCAGAACCCGCGTTTCGAACGCAAGGGCCGCCGCCGCCACGATCAGCGCGATGCCCGCGACCCGGTCGCCGGTCCAGAACCCGGGTCGCGGCGGCGTCCGATCCGCCGCGTTACTGGACACGGCCGATCTTCACCAGCGCCTTGGCCAGCCGCGCCGCGTCGGCGTCCCAGAATTTCTGGAACTCGGGTGCGTCCATGTAGGTGACGGGGGATTCCAGCTTCTTCATCGTCTCGACGAAATCGGGGTCTTTGACGGCCGCGCGCGTTGCGTCGCGCAGCGCCTTCATCGCCGGCTCGGGCGTGCCCTTTGGCGCGAACATGCCGGCCCAGATGTAGAACTCTACGTCCTTGTAGCCCAGCTCGATGAAGGTGGGCACGTCGGGGAACGCTTCCAGCCGCTTGTTGCCCCAGGTCGCCAAGGGCCTGAGCGCGCCGGCCTTGATCTGGGCCGCGACCGGGCCGGGGCCCGAGGCCAGCGCTTGCACGTTGTTGCCTAAGAGCGCGGTCAAGGCCGGCCCGCCGCCGGTGAAGGGCACGTGGCGCAGCTTGATGTCGGCGGCGGCCGCGAACATCGCCATCGCCATGTGCAGCGTGCCGTACACGCCCGACGACGCGAATGCGATCGTGTCGGGGCGCTTCTTGGCGTCCTCGACGAAATCCTTGGCCGATTTCCAGGGGGCATCGGATTTGACCACCAGCACCGTGGGATCGGCGCTGAGCAAGGCGATCGGCGCGAGCTGGTCGAGGGTATAAGCGGGCTTGCGGTCGAACAGCTTGTCGGCTTCGGGGATGATCGAGATGCTGGAAAGCGCCACCAGGATGGTATAGCCGTCGGGCTTGGCGCTAGCGGCCGCCGCCATGCCCACCGCGCCGCCCGCGCCGGCGCGGTTCTGCACCACAATCGGTTGCTTCAAGGTTTTTTCCATCGCCGCCGCCACGGGCCGCCCGGCCAGGTCGGCCACGCCGCCCGGCGGGAACGGCACGATCATCTGGATCGGGTGGTCGGGATAGGTTTGCGCCAGGGCCGGCAGCCACGGCAGCAGAAGAAAGGCAGCGCAAGTGGCAAGCGCTTGCAAGCGATGGCGCATGGACGGTTTTCCTCCCCTGGGATGCGCCCGGCGTTCTTCTGGCCGGGCCCGCTTCGGCCATTCTCCGGCAAGCCGCGCCGCCGTCAAGTTGCCCCACCCCGGGCGCGTATGGTCAAATGACGCCATCCATCCGCTTGCGCTCCGGACAGCCGGGACGCTTGCCATCAGGGGAGAATGAGATGTTGAAGCGTTTACTGGGAATTGGCGTTTTTGCGCTGGCCGCAGCCGCGTGGGTACAGGCGCCCGCGGCCGCGCAAACACTCGACAAGATCAAGCAGCGCGGCGTAATCGTGGTCGGCACCAAGGCCGATTACAAGCCGTTCGGTTTCCGCGATCCCAGCGGCAAGATTGTCGGCTTCGAGCCCGACATGGCCGAGGACGTGGCCAAGAAGCTGGGCGTCAAGCTCGAGATCGAGCCGGTCGTCTCGTCCAACCGCATGCAATTCCTGCAGCAAGGCAAGATCGACCTGATGATCGCCACGATGAACGACAAGCCCGACCGGCGCACGGTCGTCGGCATCATCGAGCCGCTGTACTATGCCTCGGGCGTCAACGTGCTGGCGGCCAAGAAAGCGGGCCTGAAGACCTGGGAGCAGCTCAAGGGCAAGAAGGTCTGCGGCATCCAGGGCGCTTGGTACAACAAGCCGGTGGCCGAGAAATACGGCGCCGAGTTCCTGAACTTCGTCGGCCAGGCCGAAACCGAGACCGCGCTGTTGCAGGGCAATTGCGTGGGCTGGGTGTACGACGACACCGCGTTCGCCGAGCGCCTGGCCGACGCGAAGTGGAAGGACTTCGAGATGAAGCTGCCGACGATCATGGAAGAGCCCTGGGGCTTGGCGGTGAAGCTCGAGGAGCGCGAAGGCCCGTGGGGCAAGTTCATGACGCAGCTCAGCCAGGAATGGCACAAGACAGGCCGGCTGATCGAGCTGGAGAAGAAGTGGAAAATCCCGGCTTCGGCGTTCCTGAAAAAGATGAACGAAGAAGCCAAGAAGGCGAAGAGCTGAGGCTCGGCGGCTGGCTGGCCGCGCCGCCCTTCGAGACGCTCGCTGGCGCTCGCTCCTCAGGGTGACGAAGTTTATCGTGCGCGTTGACGGCGTCATCCTGAGGAGGCTGCGCGGCAGCCGTCTCGAAGGATGGCGCCGCCATTCGGCGTGATCCGATCATGGATTTCTCGCCCCTGTGGGACTGGTTCCGCTGGCTCAACGGCGCCACGGGCATCAAGCTCACGATCTTCTACGACAGTTTCGACCGCTGGCGCTTCTTCTACGGCTTTTTGACGTCGGTTCGGCTGCAGGCCACCTGCCTGGCGCTCAGCGTCGTGGTGGGCGTGGTGGGGGCGTGGCTGCAAGGCGCGCGCTCGCGCATTCTGCGCGGGGCGCTGCAGGGTTACATCCAGTTCTTCCGCAACACGCCGCCGCTGGTGCAGCTCTATTTCTTCTATTTCGCGCTCGGCTATGTGCTGTCGGTCGAGGGCGACGGCGGCTTGCGCCAGACCCTGGTGTCGAGCTTCGCCTGGGCGGTGATTTGCCTGTCGCTCTACGCCGGCGCCTTCAACATCGAGATCTTCCGCGCGGGCATCGAGGCGGTGCCGAAAGAAACGGTCGAGGCGGCCGAGGCTTTGGGCTACAGCCGCCTCGGCGCCTATGTCTATATCGTGCTGCCGCTGGCGTTCCGCATCAGCCTGCCGGCGCTCAACAACAACCTGGTCAACCTGGTCAAGACCACCACCATCTCCTACGCCATCGCCGTGCCCGAGATGCTGTACGTCGCCAACCAGATCTGGTCCGACGAGGTGAACGTGCCCGAGATGATGAACGTGCTGCTGATCGCCTATGTGTCGCTGGTCGGCGTCGTCGTCCTGGTCATGAACAAATGGGAGCGGGCGCTGCGCGTGCCCGGCTACGTGTCGTGACGGCCTCTTTCGAGACGGCCCGCGTCATCCTGAGGAGCCCCCCCAATCTTGAATTCAAATCGGGCGGGCGTCTCGAAGGACGACACGGGCCTCCTCGGGATGACGGGAAGTTCAGCGATCTTCCCGTGCTGCTGCCGTTCCGGCTGGCGCGGCCGGCCGAGCCCGTGTTTTCACCCACCGCGCGCTGGGGGTTGATGCTGATCGTGCTGTTCGCGCTGTCGGTCGGCGCCGCCGAGGCGCAAACTAGCGCGGGCCAGCCCGGAATCCTCGCCACGATCTGGAAATGGACGCCGCTCTTGGCTCAGGGCTTCGCCCTCAACATCGCGATCAGTTTTCTCGCCATGGCGATCGGCACCGCCGCCGGCGTGCCCCTGGGCATCTGCCAGATCTCGCTGCTGCCGCCCTTGCGCGGCGGCTCGTGGTTCGTCACGCAGTTCTTCCGCAACTCGCCCTGGCTGGTGCTGCTGTTCTATTGCATGCTGCTGCTGCCGTTCGAGGTGAATATCGCCGGCCATATCGTGCCGATCCCCGGCTGGATCAAATCGACCGTCGGGCTGTCCCTGCCGGTGATGGCCAACATGTCTGAACTCGTGCGCGGCGCGATCCGCTCGATCCCCGCCGGGCAGTGGGAGGCCGCCGACGCGCTGGCCTTCTCGCGCCGCCAGATCCTGTGGATGATCATCCTGCCGCAATGCGTCAAGCGCATGACGCCGCCCTGGATGAATCTCTACGCGATCCTGACGGTCGCCACACCGCTGTGCTCGGTGGTGGGCGTGAGCGAGGCGATGACCCTGACGCGCGATGCGCTGGCGTCCGAGGCGCGCAACGAGCTGCTGGTGCCGATGTATCTTTATCTGCTGGCCGCGTTTTTCGTCTATTGCTATCCGATCGCCCGCGCGACCCAGGCTCTGGAAAAGAAATTCGCCGTCAAATGACCGAACCGTTGATCCGCATCCAGGACATCCACAAATCCTTCGCCAAGGTCGAGGTCTTAAGCGGCATTTCGATGGACGTGGCCAAGGGCGAGGTGGTGTGCGTCATCGGCCCCTCGGGCTCGGGCAAATCGACGCTGTTGCGCTGCGTCAACGCGCTGGTGCCGATCGACAAGGGCTCGATCGTGGTCGACGGGCAAGAGGTGCACGACCCCAAGCTCGACAAGCTGGCCCTCAGGCGCAAGGTCGGCATGGTGTTCCAGCAATACAACCTGTTCCCGCATAAAACCGCGCTGGAAAACGTGATGATGGCGCCGGTGCATGTGCTGAAGCAGGACAAGAAGGAGGTCGAGGCGCGCGCTAGGGGGCTGATCAAGAAAGTGCGCCTGGAAGGCAAGGAAAGCTCGTATCCGGGCGAGCTCTCGGGCGGGCAGCAGCAGCGCGTCGCCATCGCCCGGTCGCTCGCGATGCAGCCCGAGGTGATGCTGTTCGACGAGGTGACCGCCGCGCTCGACCCCGAGACGGTGAAAGAGGTGCTGCTGGCGATCCGCGAGCTCGCGGAAGAAGGCATGACCTGCATGATCGTGACGCACGAAATGGGCTTCGCGCGCGAGATCGCCGGTCATGTCTATTTCACCGACCGCGGCGTGATCGTGGAACACGGCCCGCCCAAGGAGTTCTTCTCGGGCGCCAAGGACCCCAGGACCAGGCAGTTTTTGAGTCAGATTTTGTAGCGGCCATCGTCAAAGGCATATGCGGCTTGCACGCCGCTTGAAGTGCTCGATTGAGTGAAAATCTGGCACACCGACGAGCGGCCATCTGGTGTTCTCCTAGAATCGCGTCGCCTACTTGCCGAGGCAGCTGTCCGCGTTGTCCTTCGTGCAGAAGTCGAGGCCGGTGTATTCCGGATCGGTCAGCGTCTTGCCATTCTTGAGGTCGAGCAGGCGGTATATGACGAGCCGCCCCATTTCGAAGGGCCGCTGCCCGACCTGACCATGGCTGAGGCCATCTTTCAGCTGCTGCATCTGAACGCCGATCGCATCCGCGGCGGCGAACACGAACTGGCCGCGCTGGAGCTTGCTCTTGTATGGCTTCATCACTTGACGGAACGCGTCGTCTGGCCACTGGGTGAAGCCGCCTGTCGTGATGTAGACGTCTAGATCCGGATATTGGTGAAGCGTGTCCTGCAGCTGCTGTACGGCCGTGGCGATGTCGTCGTCGGTGAGCAGCGGGCTGCCCGCCACTTCGGTCCAGCCGTTCTCGCCTTTTAGCGGATTGCCGGGAGGCGTGGTGCTGCTGCGGCCGCCCAGCGCGTCTCGGATGCCTTGCAGGCGCTCGTTGTGGTTGGCTGCCGCGGCGCCTCCGGTTTGCAAACAAATCTTGCCGCCATTGGGCTTCAGCTTTTGTACGATCTTCGCCAGATTGACGCCGATGTCGTAATTATTCGTGCCGATGTAGGCAGTTCGATACTCCTTGTCCTGGGGCAGCAAGTCGGCGTCCCAGGTGACGACCGGAATGCCGGCGTCCTTGGCGGCCTTGAGGGTGTCAGCCATTTCCCCGGCGTTGGACGGTGCGACCGCGATGCCGTCGACGCGCTTGCTGATCAGGTCTCGAACGATCTCTATCTGCTCGGACTCGACGTTTTCAGCCGGCCCGATATAGACGCACTCCACGTTCGCAAGCTCCAACTGCGCCTTCATGCAACCCTCGCGCGCGATCTTGAAGAATGGATCGTTCATCGCCTTGGGAACCAGGGCGAACTTGTATTTCTGCTGCGCGCTGGAGCTTGCGGGAACCGCGAGGAACGCGGCGGCCACAGCAGTCAACAGCCAGCGTTTCATTGCGTCACTTCTCGGTTAGCTCGACGACAACGCTACCGGTCCCGCGATCGAGGCGATCGAGATGAAATCGGATCACCTTGTCGTCGGGGCGTTTCTCGGCCAGCGCACGGAACTCCGCGCGTGCTTCTTCGGCATTGCGCTCGACGGCATCGTAAGCATGACGATAGCTCTCGAGCCATCCGCCGGCCGCCTCGGCCTCCGAGAGCACTTCGAAGACCTCGATAGCCGTCGTGCGGCCCTTCAGTACGAGCCGGCCGATCGGCCGGCACAGGGTCTCGCCAGACTGGTGGACCACCAGCTCACTCGCCATAGCGTATGTATCGAACAGCTTGTTGGCACCTTCGAGGCGCGAAGCCGTGTTCACAACGTCACCGGCCGCGCTGTACTTGAGGCGGTCGCGCGAGCCCATGTTGCCCACCGTCGCGATGCCCGTATGCAGGCCAATCCGGGTTTTGCCGAGGGGTATGCCTTGCGCCTGTTGCTTAGCAGCGAAGCTCCGCGCGAACCGGTCGATCTCACGAGCGCAGGTAAAGGCGCGCCGCGCGTGGTCGGCATGGGCAATCGGCGCGCCAAAAATGGCGAAAACGGCATCGCCGATGAAATCGACGATGATGCCGCCCTGCTGCGTGATGCAGCGCGTGATCTCCTCGAAATAGGCGTTGAGCAGCTCGAGCACGGTCTCCGGCGGCAGCTTCTCCGACAACGTGGTGAAGCCGGCGATGTCGGTGAACAGCAGGCTGATCTCGCGCCGCTCTCCGCCAAGGGCGAACTCCTGCGGGTTGGCGATCAACCGTTCGACCACCTCGTTGGGCACATACTTTCCGAACAGGTCGCGGATACGCTGGCGCTCGCGCAAGCCCTCGACCATCTGGTTGAAGGCCTGCCCTGCCTCGTCGAGTTCACGGATGCGGGTGCGCGGGACGGGCCGGAAGCGGTCGAACTGCTGTTTTTCGATCTCGCGCGCAGCAGTGGCGAGCGCCAATGCCGGCCGGCTAAAGCGGTGTCCGGCGACAACCGTCGCGCCAACGGCGAGCAGCAACGTGCCGAGCCCGGCCAACAGCATATGGCGCAATCGCGAAACCTCCGCCTCGGCAAGTGAGCCCTGGTAATAGGTCCCGATAGTAAAGCTATGGCCGTTGCCGACATGGATAATGTTGTAGATAAAATCGTAATCGCCGTTGGGCGTGACGAGGCGCCGAGCACCGATGTTGGACCCAAACTTGCCGGACGGGACAAGTATGACCCCCGCGTCCCAAATCCTCGCCAGAACAGGATCGCCGGACTCGGCCAGAGTCAGCATCGGGCTTGCTTCCTTTGGTGCAACCCCGGCCGTGAGGGGCTGGGCATACGCGACCAGATACCGCCTATCAAAAATGACATAAACCATCTGGTGCAGATTGCGCGAGAGTTCCACAAAATGCCGAGACAGCTCAGAAAGAGCGACCTCGGTCGAAAAGAGCCCAGTCGCACCGTTCGGTTCCTTGAATGGCATCTGCATAATCAGCACGGGCTGACGCAACGCCTGAGACCAACCCGGCATGGGCCACGATCCAGTTGCCCGGTCGGCTTGGCGGAGCGCCTTGCGGGCGGCCGCCTCGGGGATCGGCGGGTAGCCTTTGACCTCATCGCGCCAAAAGCCTTCGGAGTGAAGGTCGGACCGTAGCAACGTAGTCCCTGCCAAATGTGGTAGCGCCGCCAGCATGCCGTCGAAGAAGTGCCGCATAGTCGGTTCGTCGTCGAGGTCGAGACTGCCGTCGGTGATATTGCTGGCAACACCAGCCATCGCCTCCCGTATCGGCACAAGTTGCTGCCGGACACCGTCGAGCATCTCCGATAGGGCGGTCGCGGTTCGCTCCTGGACGAGTGCCTCTGTGTTCTCGGATGCGCCGATGATACCGATCGTCAACACGGTACCGATACCGAGTACGCTTAGGGTCGTGAAAAGCGTCACCACGGTCATCGTGATGCGGATCCGCCACCAGGGTCGGCGTGCATCGCCGCGGGTCATTGGTACGGGCTCTCCAGGCACCTTACCCTCTTGTCGTCGGCCTGTATCGCCTCGGCATTACAGAAACTTTGTAACGATGTTGGTTGAGGAGCTAACGCCGATCTTGTCGAAATCCTGCTCGATAAACTGTTCCGCGGCGGTCCGCCCGAGAGCACGAAGATGCATTATAAAATCCCAATCGGCGTTGAGTTTGCTCGAAACACCAAGCTTATTCAGCGTGTGCTCGCCGTCGATGGTGTGGATGAACATCTTCTTCAAGCGCCCATCGTGATCGTAGCCATTATCGACAATCTGTTCGACGAAATTGATCGCGCGCATCTCACGCATGAGGCTGGAATTGAAGCTGAGCGTATTGATCCGGTCGAGGATCTCCTGCGCGGTGTTCGGCACCTTGTCGATGTTGATTGGGTTGAGCTGGATGATCAGCACATCCCGCGATTCGCAGTTGTAGATCAACGGATAGAGCGGCGGGTTGCCCATATAGCCGCCGTCCCAGAAAAATTCACCATCGATTTCGACGGCCTTGAACATGAACGGTAGGCAGGCCGAGGCGAGCACGGCGTCGACGGTGACTTCGTTCCCAGCAAATATGCGCAGCCGATTGTTCATGACGTTGGATGCGCTGACAAACAGCTTAACGTGGCTCTGCTTGCGCAGCTCCTCGAAGTCCACGGTCGCCAGCAACACATCGCGTAGCGGGTTTAGATTAAGCGGATTTGTCTGGTATGGTGAGAACATACGCGAAATGAAGTCGCTGAAAATGTATCCCGGCGCCATGTCGAGCGAGCCGGAATTGGGTTCCATCAACTTGCTCCAGGGCGGCGGCTGTAGCAGCGAGAACCGAGCCGCTTCCGAGATACTGTGCCAGAAGGCATACAGGCGCCCGCGCGCGCCCTCGTTGCCACCTTTCATCAACCCATAGGCGGTGACCGCGGCATTCATGGCGCCGGCCGAGGTGCCGACGATTCCCTCGATCTCCACACCGCCATGCTCAAGCAGCCGATCGATTACACCCCAGGCAAACGCGCCGTGCGAGCCTCCACCTTGCAATGCGATATTGATGCGTCGGGGTTTTGTCGTGGAATCGTTCTCAGAATGTGCGCCGGCAGCACTTTTGGCAGCCATTGCGGGGTCCCCCTCCCTGTTGGAAACCAAAGCTGAAACGCTAACATGTCGAGTCGGCGCTGTCATTCCGACGCCGCTCACGCTTGCATATGAGTTGCGGTTGCGAAAAACAACCAGGGAGCTCGGTAAGCCCAGCGCGGCGTACATAACTACCCGATTTCCGCGAATAGGCGCGATGGAATGGCATTCAACCGGCCAAGAGTCATGCATTCAATGCAACAAGCAGATATTCCTCGTTTCACTTTGAGCTGGAGGCACATGTGGACACCTATTGGGCGCACCCCTTGTGTGGTAAGCGTTGAAGAACAAACATGTGGCACTGCAAGCCTGGGGGAAATCTGCATGAACTGGAGCCGGCGCTACGCCATCATCAGCTATCTTCGATCCACCATCTGGACCGCGCCGGCGCTCGCGATACTGCTCGAGCAGGCGACGTTTCGGGGTGCGTATTGGCTCGAATACGAGCTCGGCGTCGATTTCGGATGGATTCCCGGATTCATATACAGCCAAGCAGGAGTAATCGCGGCGGCGGACTGGATCGTCAATTCGATGATTTCGTTCATCGTCTTCGCTTTCGGCTCGCTGCTGGTGGCGATCACGGTCACGAGCGGCCAGCTGACCCCGCGCATCATCGCCACGACCCTGCTGCGCGACAACGTCATCCGTTCCATCGTGTGCCTGTTCATCTATACGCTGCTGCTTGCGGTCGCCGTGAAGCTCAGAGTGGAATCGATTCCTGAATTGATCGTGAGCATCATGGCGATCCTGGGACTCGTCGCCACGGCGGTGTTCTTGTTTCTGATCGATTACGCCGCGCGGCTGCTGCGTCCGGTCGCCATCGTGTGGCGCGTCGGCGAGCGGGGGCTCAAGGTCATCGATAGCGTCTATCCCAAGCCGATCGAGGACCCCTATGTTCCCGCGCCCCCGCGTCAAAGGCTCGGCCCGCCGGAACGGACCGTCCTGCATCACGGCACCTCGGCGATCGTGCTCGCCGTGAATCTGAAGGCGCTGGTGGCCGCGGCGCGAAAGGCGGACGGCGTGATCGAGTTCGCGCCCCATGTCGGCGATTTCGTGGCCGTGGGCGACCCGCTGTTCCTGTTGCGCGGCGGCGCCGTGGCGATCGACGACCGCATGCTGCGCGGGCAAGTCGCTTTCGGGCCGGAGCGCACCATCGAGCAGGATTCGACGTTCGCGTTTCGCATCATCGTCGACATCGCGATCAAGGCGCTGTCGAAGGCGATCAACGACCCGACCACCGCGATCCTGGCCATCGACCAGCTTCACCGCCTGTTGCGCACCGTGGGCAAGCGACATCTGCACGACGAGGCGATATCCGACGGCGCCGGCCGGCTCAGGCTGATCTTCCACACGCCGAATTGGGAGGATTTCGTACAGCTTACGTTCAGCGAAATACGCCTGTACGGCGCGGAAAACTTCCAGATCGCGCGCCGCCTGCGCGCGATGATCGAGAACCTGATGCAGAGCCTGCCGGAGTTTCGCCGCCCCGCGCTGCGCCGCGAGCTGGACCTGCTCGATCGCACGCTGGAGAAGCTCTATCCGTTTCCTGAGGACTTGGCGCTGGCCCGCGTCCCCGACCTCCAGGGCTTGGGCGGCGCGTCGGGCGCACGCTGAACGCCAAGAATCAGCGCCCCAGGCGGTTCTTGAGTCGGATGCCGTAGCGGCTTGTCCCTACGCCGCCTTCCGTCTAGTGTTCCGCCGCCGTTTTCAGGGAGCATAAACCGATGCAACGCGTTCTGATCACCGGCGCCGCCGGCGCGCTGGGCAAGATGCTGCGCGAGAAGCT
>JAHFPH010000065.1 GCA_023266845.1 Rhodospirillaceae bacterium | reverse complement strand
GATCGATCCGAATTTCACCGGCAAGGGCCAGGCGGTCACGGACCAGGACGGCAACTGGCGGTTCCTGACGGTCGAGCCGGGTCATTATCCCTGGCGCAACTCGTTCAACGCCTGGCGCGCGAAGCATCTGCATTTCTCGGTGTTCGGCCCGGCCTTCGTCACGCGCCTGGTCACGCAGATGTATTTTCCGGGCGATTACCTGCTGCTGCAGGACGAGCTGTACAACGCGATTCCCGACCCGAAAGCGCGCGAGCGGCTGGTGGCGGCCCACGACCGGAACCTGACCGAGAACGAATATGCGCTCGGCTTCCGCTGGGACATCGTGCTGCGCGGCCGCTCGGCCACGCCGATGGAGCGGTAGGATGAAACTGATCCCAACCGGCTCGCAGACCGTGGGACCCTATTTCGCCATCGGTCTCGACCGTCCGGAATGGAGCGATCTGACGCGCGGCGGCGCGGCCGGCGACAAAATCCGCATCGAAGGCCGGGTGCTGGACGGCGACGGAGCGCCGGTCAACGACGCGCTGGTAGAAATCTGGCAGGCGAACGCCGCCGGCAAATACAACCACCCCGACGACGCCCAGGACAAGAAGATCGATCCGAAATTCATCGGCTTCGGGCGCGCCGCGACGGATCGCGAGGGCCGCTACCGCTTCACCACCATCCGGCCCGGCCCGGTGCCGGGACGCGGCAACACGCTGCAGGCGCCGCATATCAACGTGGCGTTGTTCGCGCGCGGCGTGCTGAAGCAAATGGTCACGCGCATATACTTCGCCGACCATGCGGTGGCCAACGATGCCGACCCGGTGCTGGGCAAAATCGCCGACGCGAAGTCGCGGCAGACGCTGCTGGCCAAGCCCGGCAAGGGCAAGGACGGGATCACGACCTACCAATTCGACGTGATTCTTCAGGGCAAGGGCGAGACGGCCTTCTTCGAGATATGACCGCCAATCCGGCGGATTCCACTATCCTCGGGACGCTCTATGGCAGCGACGCCATGCGGGCCGTGTTCGCCGAGCGGCAATGGCTGCAATACATGCTGGATGTCGAGGCGGCGCTGGCGCGCGTCCAGGCGCGGCTGGGCATCGTCCCCGCCGCGGCCGCCAGGGCCATCGCCAGGGCGGCGCGCGCCGAAAATCTCGATCTGAAGGAGCTCGCCGCCGGCACGCGCGTGACCGGATATCCGGTGGTGGCGCTGACCAGGGCGCTGGCGCGCGCCGCCGGGCCCGGGGCCGGCGGCTATGTGCATTGGGGGGCGACCACCCAGGACATCATGGACACGGCCCTGGTGCTGCAAATGCGCGCGGGCCTGGAGATCGTCGAAACCGCCATCGCGCGCGTCGGCCGCGCGCTGGTGAAGCAGGCGCTGAAGCATCGTCGCGCCGTGATGGCGGGACGCACGCATCTGCAACACGCCTTGCCCGTGACCTTCGGCTACAAATGCGCGATATGGGCCGCGCCGTTGATCGACGACGTGGCGCGGCTCAAGCAGTTGCGCGAACGCGCGCTGAAGGTTCAGTTCGCCGGCGCCGTGGGCACGCTGGCTTCCCTGGGCAAACAGGGCCGCGACGTGACCGAGGGCTTGGCGCGCGAGCTTGGCCTGGCCGCGCCCGTCGCACCCTGGCACGTCTCGCGCGACGCGGTGGCCGAAACCGCCTGCGCGCTGGGCATCGTTTGCGGCAGCCTCGCCAAATTCGCCACCGATGTCGTGCTGCTGATGCAGACCGAGGTGGCGGAGGTTTTCGAGCCGCATGTTCCCGGGCGCGGCGGATCGTCGACCATGCCGCAGAAGCGCAATCCGATCGCCTGCGAATACGTGCTGGCCTCGGCCCGCGCCGCCCAGGCGCTGGCGCCGGTGGCGCTCGGCGCCATGGCCGAGGACCAGGAGCGCGGCACCGGCCCCTGGCAAAGCGAGTTGCTGGCCCTGCCGCAGATCTTCGTGCTGACCGCGGGCGCCCTGGAGCATGCCGCCACCATCGCCGAAGGCATGGCGGTCGATACGGCGCGGATGCGCCGCAACCTGGACCTGACCCACGGGTTGATCATGGCCGAGGCGGTGATGATGGCGCTGGCCCCGCGCATCGGCCGCGGCGCGGCGCACGACGCGGTAGAGCGCGCCTGCGCGCGGGCCATCGACCGGGGCATGGGTTTGGCAGAGGCCCTGGGCCGCGAACCTGCCCTCAAGGGCAAAATCGGTCGCCAGGAGCTTGCCAGGCTGGCCGACCCGCGTGGCTATATCGGCGAAGCGGAGGCAGTCGTAGAGCGCGTAGCGGCCCGCGCCAAGGCAGTCTGGGGCATTGGCAAGAAACGCCGATAAGCCGTTGGCCGGGGGAAAGTTTACCCCGCCAAGGACGGCCCCTCTGCGGGTCACGCGACCTGCTTTCTCGATCGTCGCGCATGATCGCCCGGCCGCGCAGCCGCGCTGGACCACCTGCGCGAGCAGGGCTGCGACTACGCCCAGGGCTTCCATATCAGCCACCCGCTGCCGGTCGACGCTTTCGCGCGCACGATCCGGCCCGTAGCCGAAGCGCCGATTTCCTCCGCGCCGTTCCCCGTAGCCTGAGTTTCAGGATTGCCGTCAAGCCCCGCCGCCCTCGCCTCCGGGCGCGGCATCGGCTACCGTTAGGCATGCTGGTCTACCTGATACGGCGGCTGATGCAGAGCGTCGTGGTGCTCTGCGTGATGTCGTTGCTGGTGTTCCTCGGCGTGTTCGCCATCGGCGACCCCGTGCAGATACTCATCAACCCGCTGGCGGACCAGGCTGAAATCGACCGCGCCACCGCGGCCCTGGGCCTCGACCAGCCGCTGTGGCGTCAATACTGGCTTTTCCTGGTCAATGCGGCGCGCGGCGATCTGGGCAGGTCTTTCGTCTACAACGTGCCGGCGATCGGGCTGATCCTCGAGCGCATGCCGGCAACGCTGGAACTCGCGGTCACGGCCACATTCTTCGGCGTGATCCTGGGCGTGCCGCTGGGCATGCTGGCGGGATTGAAGCCCGCCTCGCCGGTCGGAAAATCGATCATGGCCGCATCGATCCTGGGCTTCAGCCTGCCGACTTTCTGGGTCGGGCTGATGCTCATCATGGTATTCGCCGTGGAGCTTGGCTGGCTGCCCTCGACCGGCCGCGGGGCGGCGACATGCAGCCTGCTGGGCCTGAAATTCTCGCTCTGCACCGTGGACGGGCTGCGCCACATCCTGCTTCCCGCGCTGAACCTGGCGCTGTTCAAGCTGTCGCTGGTGATCCGTCTGTCGCGCGCCGGCACGCGCGAAGTGGTGCTGCAGGACTATGTGAAGTTCGCCCGGGCCAAGGGCCTGCCGCAAAGCCGCGTCGTGTGGCTGCACGTGTTCAAGAACATCACCATCCCGATCGTCACCGTGCTGGGCCTGGAACTGGGCTCCACCATCGCCTTTGCCGTGGTGACCGAGTGGATCTTCGCGTGGCCCGGCATGGGCAAGCTGATCATCGAGTCGATCAACGTGCTGGACCGGCCCGTGATCGTCGCCTATCTACTGGTGATCGTGTTCATGTTCATCGTCATCAATCTGGCGGTGGACGTGGCCTATTCGGTGCTCGATCCGCGCGTGCGGCTATCGGAGCAGCGGGCGTGAGCGCGATACCGGCCGGCGTGGAGAGAGCGGGCGCGGCCGAGACGCCGTTTCGCCGCTTCGTCTCGGATTTCTGCGAAAGCAGAGTGGCGGTGGCGGCGCTGGCGATGCTCGCGCTGATCATCGCCGTGGCGCTGCTGGCACCCTGGATCGCGCCGCAGGACCCCTACGATCTGCGCCAGCTCGATCTGCTCGACAGCAAAATGCCGCCGGGGTCGGTGGGCGGCGGCGGGATGCTGCACCTCTTGGGCACCGACGCGCAGGGGCGAGACATGCTGTCGGCCATCATGTACGGGCTGCGCACCAGCCTGGCGGTGGGCGTGGGCGCGTCGTTCGGCGCCATGTTCATCGGCTTGGCGGCGGGGCTGATCGCCGCCTATTTCGGCGGGCTGATCGAGACCGTTATCATGCGCACGGTCGACATGCAGTTGAGCTTCCCGTCGATCCTGGTCGCGTTGATCCTGGTGGCGGGGCTGGGCCAGGGCGTGGACAAGATCATCATCGCGCTGATGGCGGTGCAGTGGGCCTATTACGCCCGCACGGTGCGCGGCACGGCGCTGGTGGAGCGCCGCAAGGAATACATCGAGGCGGCGCGCTGTTTGGCGCTGGGCCACCGCCGCGTCGTGTTCCGCCATCTGCTGCCGAACTGCCTGCCGCCGTTGATCGTGGTCAACACGGTGCTGGTGGCCTCGGCGATCTCGCTCGAGGCCACGCTCTCGTTCCTCGGCCTCGGCCTGCCGATCACCAAGCCGTCGCTCGGCCTTTTGATCGCCAACGGCTTCCAGTTCCTGCTCAGCGGCAAATACTGGATCAGCTTTTTCCCCGGCGTCGCCCTGCTGATCATCATCATGTGCATCAATCTGGTGGGCGATCAGTTGCGCGACGTGCTGAATCCGCGCTTGCAGCGATGAGCGACGCGCCGACTCTGGCGGTCGAGAGTCTGCGCACGCATTTCTTCACCAAGTCCGGCGTGGTGAAGGCGGTGGACGATGTAGGCTTCACCGTGGGCGCGGGAAAAGTGCTGGGTATCGTCGGCGAATCCGGCTCGGGCAAGACCGTCACCGCGTTTTCGATCATCGGACTGGTGGACCCGCCGGGCCGCATCGTCGGCGGGCGGGTGCTGTTCAAGGGTGAAGAGCTGGTGGGCGCGCCGGAAGAGCGGCTGCGCCATCTTCGCGGCAGCCGCATCGCGATGATATTTCAAGACCCGATGATGACGCTGAATCCCGTGCTGCGCATCGACACGCAGATGATCGAGGCCGTGCGCGCGCACGATTCCGCCGTGGGCAAGGACGAAGCGCGTGGGCGAGCGCGCGACGCGCTGGGCCGCGTCGGCATCCCGTCGCCGGACGAGCGCTTGCGCGGCTATCCGCACCAGTTCTCGGGCGGGATGCGCCAGCGCGTGGCGATCGCCATCGCGCTATTGAATAAGCCCGATCTGGTGATCGCCGACGAACCCACGACGGCGTTGGACGTGACCATCCAGGGGCAGATTCTCTACGAGGCGCAGAAGCTATGCCGCGAGACTGGCGCGGCCATGATCTGGATCACGCACGATCTGTCGGTGATCGCGGGCCTGGCCGACGAGGTATGCGTGATGTATGCCGGGCGCGTGGTCGAGTCGGGCGCGGTGGACCAGGTGCTGGACGCGCCGCTGCATCCCTACACGCGGGGTCTGATCGGCTCGGTGCCCAGCCGCAACGCGCGCGGCCGGCCGTTGATGCAGATTCCCGGGATGACGCCGTCGCTGATCGACCTGCCGCCGGGCTGCGCGTTCCGCACGCGCTGCGCACGGGCCGACGCAGCCTGCGCGGAGACCCCGCCCATGACCGAGCCGTTGCCCGGCCGCAAGATGCGCTGCTTTCACCCGCATCTCGGCGCAAGCGCGTGAGAAGCGGGTGCGGGTCTATTCCTTCAGATAGTCGTGCAGCACGCGGCCCCAGGGCAGCGTGAGGTCGGCGATGAAATGCCGGCCGCCGATAATGCGCTTGACGGGTAAATCCGCCACCGGCGCGTTGACATGCGGCACGAGGTGCAGCCTTGCCGGGGCGCTCCACGAACCCTTGATGGTGATTTCGGTAAGGTTCACGCCGACGAGCTGGGCGATCTTGGGCTTGCCGTCCACGTCGGGGATAAGCTTCAGCAACACTTGCAGCTTCTGCATCGAGCGCATCGTCTTGGCGGGGTCGCGCGCCTGGTCCTCGAACTTGTAGCCCATCGTGCCCATGGCGACGCGTTGGCCCGCGTAGTGCAGCGTTCCGGTCAGCGTGTCGTGCGCCACTTCGAGCTTGGGATCGGCGTATTTTTTCGGGAAGCCCCAGATCTCGCGGCCGCCGGCGATCGGCGGGTCGTCGTCCAGGTACATCTGGGCGATGAAGCTGCACGGTTCGCCCTTGAACGAGCAGGGGATCACCACCCCGCTTTCGGTGTAGTCGCCGAAGCCGGATGAATCGGGCATGCGGATCCATTCGTAGAACACCAGGTTGGAAGGATCGGGGATAAGGGGTTCGGGCACCGCATGGCGGATCGCAACCGGGTCGCTTTCGTAGATCACGATCATGTACTCGCGGTCGATGAACCGGAACGGCCCGCGCGGGTAGCTGGGGCTGGCCGCCGGCATCGACGGCAAAGCGAGGATTTCTTTCTTGTTCACGGCCGGACTCTCCTGGTCGCGCTGTTGCTGCCTTGTTTCTATAGGAATTTGTCTTCGAGCACGGTCGAGGTGCGTTCGCCGATCGCGTCGTAATGCGTGTCGAGGAATTCAGACGCCTTCATGCGGCCGAGTTCGTGCAAGCTCATGAGGAAATCCCAGTCTGCGTTCAGCTTGGACGACACGCCGAGCTTCGAAAGCTCGGTTTCGGCGTCCACGGTGTGAATCAGCATCTTCTTCAGCCGGCCATTGTCGTCGAAGCCGCCGTCGATCAGCTTGGTGACGAAGTTGATGGCGCGCATTTCGCGCATCAGCGACGAGTTGAAGCTGAGCGTGTTGATGCGGTCGAGGATCGACTGGGCCGTCTTGGGCACGCTGTCGATCTTGATCGGGTTCAACTGCACGATCAGCACGTCGCGCGACGAGCAGCGATAGATCAGCGGATAGATCGGCGGATTGCCCATGTAGCCGCCGTCCCAATAGAACTCGCCGTCGACCTCGACCGCGTGGAACATGAAGGGCAAGCAGGCCGACGCCATGACCGCGTCGATGGACATATTGTCCTGGTCGAACACCTTGATCTTGCCGCTCAACACGTTGGAGGCGCAAATGAACAGCTTCACCTTGTCCTGCTGCCGCATCGCCTCGCAATCGATCACCGAGGCCAGCACGTCGCGCAGCGGGTTCAGATTCAGCGGATTGAGCTGGTAAGGCGACATCATGCGGCTGAGCGCGTCATAGAACAGCCAGCCCGGCGACAGATCCAGGCTTCCGGGCCGGAACATCTTGTCGAACACCGTGGGCCGCAACGGCGACATCTCCGCGGCTTTCGAAATCTTGCCCCAGAACTCGCGCAGCTTTTCGCGGGCGAGCTCGGGCCCGCCTTGCGCCAGGCCATAGGCCAGGACGGCGGCGTTCATCGCGCCGGCCGACGTGCCCACGACCGCCTCGATCTCGATCCCGCCGTCTTCCAGCAGCCGGTCGATCACGCCCCAGGCGAAAGCGCCGTGCGCGCCGCCGCCCTGCAGCGCCAGGTTGATCTTCTTGCGTTTCGTGCGGCCGCGCGAGGCGGCGGCGGGCGCGGGTGCGTTGTCGGGACCGTTCATGGCATCAATGCGCCGTCCAGCCGCCATCCACGGGGATGGACGTGCCGGTGATCGATCCGCCCGCGTCGCTGCACAGGAACACGGCCAGCGCGCCCAGCTGTTCGACCGTGGCGAATTTCTTGTTCGGCTGCTCCTTCAGCAACACCTGCTTGATCACTTCCTCCTCGCTCAGGTGGTGCGCCTTGGCCTGGTCGGGAATTTGCTTCTGCACCAGCGGCGTCCACACATAGCCCGGGCAGATCGCGTTGCAGGTGATGCCCAGTTCCGCCGTCTCCAGCGCCGTCACCTTGGTAAGGCCGACCATGCCGTGCTTGGCCGCGACATAGGCCGACTTGAACGGCGAGCCGATCAGGCCATGCGCCGAGGAAATGTTGATGATGCGACCGAACTTGCGCTGCTTCATGCCGGGCAGCGCGGCCTTGGTGGTGTAGAACGCCGAGGACAGGTTGGTCGCGATCACCATCTCGTATTTGTCGTCGGGGAAGGTTTCGATCGGCTCGACATGCTGGATGCCTGCGTTGTTGACCAGGATATCCAGCCGGCCGAGGACTTTGATCGTTTCCGCCACGCATGCCTTGATTTCGGCCGGCTTGCTCATGTCGGCGGCGGCATAGACAACCTTGACGCCGGTTTCGGCCGCCAGGTCGTTGGTCAGCTTGTCGGTGTCGGGGCCCGCCTTGCGCGCGTTCAGCGCCACGGCGCAGCCCGCTTGCGCCAGTGCGCGGGCGATGCCAAGGCCGATGCCGCTGGTCGATCCGGTGACCAGCGCGGCCTTGCCCG
Source organism: Rhodospirillaceae bacterium (assembly GCA_023266845.1). Lineage (GTDB taxonomy): Bacteria > Pseudomonadota > Alphaproteobacteria > JAEULC01 > JAEULC01 > JAEULC01. The sequence goes on along the minus strand of JAHFPH010000065.1, from coordinate 10,648 downwards.
CCAGCGGGCGGGACTGGGAAGCGGTTTTGGGGTCGGTCGAAGCATCGGGCATGGATCGGCTCTCCTTCCTGATCGAACCGTACAGGCCGCAGAGGCGCGCGGCTGACGGCGCGGCTGCGATTATCTCGGGAATCGTGGTCGGCGGGAAATGCCCCCTGCCTATCGTATCAATGCAGGACCGTCATAGTCGGCACCCCGACAGGCTCCAACAGTCTAGCATAACCGCCCCGCAATGGTGCGTATCGGCTTAAAACCCTGCATGTGGCGTGCCAACCGCCTCTCGCCTCCGGGTATCGGCTCCGCTAGGCTCGGCGGCTGGAATTGGTAAAGGGGAGCTAACCAATCCGATGAACGCGGCGCCGGCGATGCTGGAGCTGAAGGGCGTTTCGAAGCGCTTCGTCAAGAAGCTCGACACGGCCGCGCGCGTTGCCAACCTGTTCGGCGCGGGATTGTCGGCCGAAATCGTGCGCGCCGCCGACGGGGTCGATCTGGCCGTGGCCGAGGGCGAGGTGGTGGGGCTGGTCGGCGAATCCGGCTGCGGCAAATCCACGCTCGGCCGCATCGCCGCCGGCATCCTCGAACCCAGCCAGGGCAAGCGCCTGTGGCGGGGCAGGGAGGTCGCCGCGCTTCCAGCGGAAGAAAAACGCGGCGTCGAGCTGAAAATCCAGATGATCTTCCAGGATCCGTTCGCCTCGCTCAATCCGCGCCTGCGCGTCGGCGACATCGTGGGCGAGGCGCCCGCCGTGCACGGCATCGTCGCGCGCGGCGATCTGGACGCCTATATCGACGAATTGCTGCTGCGCGTGGGGCTGGACCCGATCTTCAAGCGCCGTTATCCGCACCAGTTCTCAGGCGGACAGCGCGCGCGCGTCGGCATCGCCCGGGCGCTGGCGGTGAAACCGGAATTCCTTGTTTGCGACGAGGCGGTGGCGGCGCTGGACGTGTCGATCCAGGCGCAGGTGCTGAACCTGTTCATGCAGCTGCGCGCCGACCTTGGGCTCACCTATCTGTTCATCAGCCACGACCTTGGCGTCGTGGAGCACTTAAGCGACCGCGTGGTCATCATGTATCTCGGGCGTTTCGTCGAGATCGCCCCGGCGGAAGAATTGTTCGCCAAGCCGAACCATCCCTATGCGCAAGCCTTGCTTGCGGGCGTGCCGCGGCTGGACGGGCGCAAGCAGAAATTCGCGCCGGTGAAGGGCGAGATTCCGTCGCCGCTGAAACCGCCCACGGGCTGCCATTTCCACCCGCGCTGCCCGCATGCGATGCCGCGTTGCCGGACCGAGGCGCCCGCGCTTAAGCCCATCGCGCCGGGGCGATGGTCAGCCTGTCACTTGAACGATGGGTGAAAGGTCAGCCGGCCGAACAGCTTGCGCCGCCCAGCACGCAGAACCGCGCGCAATGCGGATGGTTGAGTTTCACCCCGCCCGATGCCTCGGCCAGCGTGGCGCCCAGCTCGAATTGCGGGTCATAGGGCAACAGCGTGCAGGCGACCACCGCTGGGCGCGGGGCGTCACGGCGCTTCACCACCATGCGCGAAGACGCGCACATCATCGCGTCGGGCGAGCGTTTCAAGATCCCCCAGCATGACGTCGTGATCTCGGGCACGTCCACTTGCGCGTCCATTTCCGGGAACAGCACGAGATGCGCCGGATCTTGCGCGTCCAGCGGCACGCCGCGCTCGGCGAACATCCGGGCATAGCCGCGGCGCAGCGACGCCTCGTCTTCGTTCCACGGGGTGCGCCCGGCGATGCGCACGGTGAAGCCATGCGCCACCAGCCAGCCCAGCCCCTCCATCGTCGGCTTCCAGCTGCGTTCGCCGCGCTCCGACTGATGCAGGGTCTCGGCATAGTGATCCACCGACACGCGGATCGTCAGCCGGTTGCCGAAGCGTTCGCGCAAGGCCAGCAGCTCGCCCGCGCGTTTCATCATCGGCTTCATTGCGTTGGTCAGCACCAGCGCGCGAAACCCGCGCTCGAGCGCATCTTCCAGCATCGCAATCAGGTCGGGATTCATGAACGGCTCGCCGCCGGTGAAGCCGATCTCCTCCACCGGCAATCCATCCCGCGCGATTTCGTCCAGAAAGCCGCGCGTCTCGGCGGAAGTCAGGTAGACCAGGCGATCGTTGGTCGGCGACGATTCGATGTAGCAGTTGCGGCAAGTCAGGTTGCACAGCGTGCCGGTATTGAACCACAGCGTCTTCAACGCTTTCAGCGCGACGCTGGCGCGCTTCTCGCCTTTCGCGGTCACATCGGGATCGCGGAACTTGGCGGGATCGAGGGGCTTGGCGCGGACGGCGAGCGCGGCGGTCATGGGCCGAATCTGCAACGGCGCCGGAAACCGCACAAGTGTAAGCCCGGGCTTCTAACGCGATCTTGATCGCCAGCGCCGGTAGTCGTCGAGCGTATCGATATCCATCAGCGCCGGCAGCATGGCAATGCGGCTATGCGCCAGTTGCGCCAGCGTGTCGGCAAGCGCCTGCGGCGTGGACCAGCGCACGCCGGAAAACGGCGGGCGCATGCGCAAGCCCCCGCTCAATCCCACCAGCCAGAAACCGCCGTCCTCCGCCGGGCCGAACACGGCGTCGTGATTGCCGAGCGAGCGGAAGGCGCGGGCGACGATCGCCGCGTCGAGGGCGGGAATATCGCTGCCCACCAGCACGACCATGCCGCGGGGCAATTGCCGGAAGGACCGCGCCATGCGCCTGCCCAGGTCGCCGCGTCCCTGATCGAAGCGGGCAAGGCCTAGGAATGGGAGGTCCCGCTGTTTCAGGGCATCGCGCGGTGCAAGCCAGATCGTGGTGCGCCAGCGCCGGTCGCGCGCGAGCGCGCGGATCAAACGCTGCGCCTCAGCGCGATGAAACCGTAACGCCTCGACGGCGCCGATGCCCTCGGCCAGCCGCGTCTTCACTTGGCCCAGGCGCGGCGCTTTTAGGAATACAGCGACATGTCTTCGCCCGCGCATTCGGTCAACGGTAGAGCCGCAGCAGCGCGCCCGGCGGCGCGCCCAGGAAATACAACGACAGGCACAGGAGATTGCGCGCCGACCGCGTGTACCACCCCTCGCGCCGCCAGCGTTCGGCCGAACTCACGGCCTGCGCGGGCAGCATGGTGAGATTCTTGCGGCCGATGCGCCGCACCAGGTCGACGTCTTCCATGATCGGCAAAGGGCGATATCCGCCCAGGCGCTTGTAGTGCTCGCGGGCGATCAAAAGCCCCTGGTCGCCATAGGGCAGGCCCAGGACGCGGCAGCGCCAGGCGACCAGGCGCTCCAGCCGGCGCGCCTGGGGCGTGGGATCGTCGAGTGCGAAGGCGAAGGCCGCGGCGCGGGTCTGGCTGGTCGGATCGGCCATGAACGCCGCCGCCGCCGTTTCCCAGCCCTTGGCCAGCCTTGTATCCGCGTGCAGGAATAGCAGCCACTCGCCCGCCGTTATTCTGGCGCCGGCGGCGAGTTGCGCGCCGCGCCCGCGCGGCGCGGCCACGAGCCGCGCCCCCTCGCGCGCGGCCAGGGCGGCGGTGTCGTCGGTGGACCCGCCATCGGCGACGACGATATCGGCCACCTGCCCGGCACGCAGCGCGGCCAATGTCGCCGGCAGCGAAGCCACCGCGTTCAGGGTGGGGATAACCGCGCTGATCCCAGGCATGGTCCTTTGATATCATGGATATAGGCCGAGAGCCGGGAGCGCAGGGTTACCCCAGTCTTGACGTGGGAAGCAGGCAAGGCTACGAGCGTTGCAGCCCGCAGAGGCTGGATTGAGAAACTGCACGGGGAAGTTGCCGCCATGATCTTCCGGCGCACCTTGATTTCGATCGCCGCCGCTTGTGCGCTGTTGGCCGCGCCGGTCTTCGCCGCCGATCCGCCCGTGGTCGTCACGGACCTCAAGCCGGCATCGCCGCAACCCGCCGCCGATAAGCTCAATCCGGGGCTGGCGGTGGTCTATTTCCACAACATGTTCAAGAAGCTCGACGAGATCGGAAAGATCGGCAAGGGCAAGCCGGGCGAACCCATCAAGATTCTCGATCACAAGACGCAGGACGGCAACGTGCTGACCGACAACCTGTCGCAGGGCGTGGGTGCTAAGATCGCCGGCTTCATCAAGTTCGACAAGCCGGGCAAGTACGTGCTGCAGATGAACTCGAACGACGGCGCGCGGTTCACCGTCGCCGGCAAAAAGGTTCTCGAGGACGACGGCATCCATGCCGACGAAATGTCCACGCCGGCGGAACTGACGATAACCGAAGCTGGATGGTACGAGCTCGCGGTCGATTATTTCCAGCGCAAGGGCACGTCGGCGCTGCAACTGTTCTGGACGGTGGACGGCGGGACGCAGGCGATCGTGCCGGCGTCGCAATACGCGCATCTGAAGAACTGAGCGCCGAACAGCAAGGGGCCGGACGCGATGTGGAAGGTGATCCTGGTCCTGATGCTGGTAACGGGCGCCGAGCAGCGCCTGATCGTGCAGCAGCCGCTGGACGGGCACGGTTTCGCTACCCAGGCCGAGTGCGACAAGTTCATGCAGGACTGGCGCCGCCAGGCCAAGCAACCGGAACTGCTGCGCCTGGCCGAGGCGCGCGCCCCGGCGCAGCAAGGCAAGATCAAGCAGGTGAATCTATTGGACGCGGGCTGCGCCGATCCGGCCTGGAGCGGCGCTTTCCCCATCCTGAAGCCCGACGAAGGCTTCCCGCCGGCCGCCGAGAAGAAGCCCGACGAGCACAAGCCCGCGCATTGAACGCGCGACTATTTCGGCGCGGCGGTGACGACAGGCTCGTTGCTGACCGGAAAATTCACCGAGTTGGCGATGAAGCATTGGCCATGCGCGGTTTCATGGAAGCGCCGCGCCTTGTCGAGATCCGCGCCGGCCGCCACCACCACGCGCGGGCGCAGCGTCACCTCGACAAAACGCATCCTGCCGTCCTTCATGTCCATCGTGCCGGTGGCGTCGTCCTCGTAGGAAACGACCGGCAGCCGCGCCCGCGCGCAGATCGCGACATAGGAAAGGAAATGGCAGGACGACAGCGCCACGACCAGCATGTCCTCGGGATTGTAAAGCTTGCCGTCGCCGAGGAAGGCCGGGTCGGACGAGCCCAGGAAGGACGGTTTGCCGGGAACCTCGATCCGGTATTCCCGCGAATAGGTTTGGTAATCCGTCGTCGGACCCTTCGCCGCGCCGGTCCAGCGCAGCGCGGCCTTGAAGTGGTGCGTGTGGGCCAAGGATTTCTCCTTTCGGGCTTTAGACGGCTTGTAGATTACCAGAAATTATTGCGGCCGCCGCCCCCGTTGCGCCAGCACTGCGGCGGCGATAGGGTGCGCGCCAGTCCCCCAAGGCAAAGGTAGGCAAAGGTGAAACATATCCGCTTCACATCGGTGCTGGCCGCGGCCGCCATGGCCGCCTCGATCGGCGGCGCGCAGGCGGCCGACCCGGAAAACACGCTGTACATGGACCTGGAATACGGCCGCGTGGTGATCGAGTTGCGCTCGGACCTGGCGCCTGGACACGTCAAGCGCGTCAAGGAGCTGACGCGGCAGAAATTCTACGACGGCCTGCCGTTCCACCGCGTGATTCCCGGCTTCATGGCCCAGGGCGGCGACCCCAGGGGCGACGGCACCGGCGGCTCGGGCACCAAGCTGAAAGCCGAATTCTCGAAGGAGAAGCACGTGCGCGGCACGGCCTCGATGGCGCGCGCCCAAAGCCCCGACAGCGCCGACAGCCAGTTCTTCATCTGCTTTGCCGACGCGGCCTTCCTCGACGGCCAGTACACGGTCTGGGGCAAGGTGGTGCAGGGCATGGAATTCGTCGACAAAATCAAGAAGGGCACGTCGGCCAACAACGGCGCCGTGTCCAATCCCGACCGCATCAAGCAGTTGCGCGTCGCCGCCGACGTGAAGAACTGATCGAGCCGGGGAAGACAGCCGTGCGGCACTTCCGGATCGTCGCGCTGGCGGCGGTATTCGCCGCGGGGCTGGCGGTCTGTCCCGCCATCGGCCAGGACAACAAACCGCCGCCGCCGACCGATCCCGAAAACACGGTCTATCTGGATATCCTCTACGGCCGCGTGATCATCGAGCTCAGGCCCGACCTTGCGCCGAAAACCGCGGCGCGTTTCAAGGAACTGATCCGCAAGGGTTTCTACGACGGGCTGGCCTTCCACCGCGTGATATCCGCCCAAATGGCGCAAGGCGGCGATCCGAAAGGCGACGGGTCGGGCGGTTCGGGGGTCAACATCCCGGCCGAAATCTCGAAGGAGAAGCACGAGCGCGGCACGGTGTCGATGGCGCGCTACGGCAACGACATGAACAGCGCCGACAGCCAGTTCTTCATCGTCATCCGCGAGAATAGCGAGTGGGACGGTAAATACACCATCTTCGGCCGGGTGGTGGCCGGCATGGACTATGTCGACCGCATCAAGAAGGGATCGAAGGCGCTGGAGGGCAAGGTGATCAATCCCGACAAGATCCTGAAGATGCGCATCGCCGCCGACGCCGCGAAAGAAGCAGCCAAGCCGAAATAGCCCTTCCGTCCGCTTACGAATCGTTAACCCGCGCAGGCCCAAGGTGTATGCTCGCGGGAATGCCGGCCATGCCGGCGGGAGGCGGCAATGCCCTATGCCAGACGCGATTCCTCGGGACGGGTGGTGGCGCTGACGCTCGAGCCCGGCGACGAAGAAATGCTGGATATCGGCCACCCCGACGTGCTGACCTTTCTGCGCGGCGGCGATGCGGCGGGGCCGGGCAAGGTGCGGCTGTCGTCGATGGATTCCGACATGGCGCGCGTCAGCGAGGACCTGATCGACATTCTGATCGCGCGGCGCATTCTGATGTTCACCGACCTGCCGCCGGCGGCCCAGCGCAAGCTGTTGGAACGGCGCAAGCTGCGCGCGGAATCCGCGCCGTCGCCTGTGGTGCCGGCGGAAGGCGGCGATCTGATCTGATTTGGCTGTCGTGGAAATCATGCGCGAAAAGGAAACGGGACGGTGGGGGAACCGTCCCGTTTCGTCTTCCGCGCCCTGACCGCCCTGGTGAAAATCGGGGAATGCTTGGCGCCCGAGGAAAGGCGCATGGCGGCGTTCGCGGACCTCAAAGCCGGGGAGGGACCGGTTTGCCTGCGACAAGACAATAGGCGGGTAACCCTAAAATTCGATTGAAGAGCGAGATATTTCGGGTTGAAACGGAAAACACGGCAAAAGAAGGACTTCGGTAAAATGGTGGCGTGGCTGGGAACGGGCGTGGCGGTTTATGGTGGGTTGCTGGCGGGCCTGTACCTGTTTCAGCGGCAATTGCTCTATCACCCCTCGACCGGCGTACCCGACCGCATCGAGGCCGGAGTGGCCGACATGCGCGCGGTGGCGTTGACGGCCGAGGACGGCCTCGGCCTTCTTGCCTGGTACAAGCCGCCCGCGCCGGGCCGCAAGCTGCTGGTCTATCTGCACGGCAATGCGGGGCATATCGGCCATCGCGGCTGGAAGGCGCGGCGGTTCCTCGACGCCGGGCACGGCATGCTGCTGGTGTCGTGGCGCGGCTTCGCCGGCAACCCCGGCAAGCCGAGCGAGGCGGGGCTGATGCGTGACGCGCGCGCGGCGCTGGCGTTCGCCATCGGCGCCGGCGTCAGGCCCGGGGACATCGCGCTGTACGGCGAATCGTTGGGCAGCGGCGTGGCGGTGATGCTGGCGGCTGACGCGGCGCGCGGCGGATCGCCGGTCGGCGCGGTGCTGCTGGAATCGCCCTTCACATCGATCGTCGCCGTGGCGCAGCACCATTATTTCTACGTTCCCGCGCGCTGGATCGTGACCGACACGTTCGACGCCGCGCCGCGCGTCGCGGCGATCGCGTGCCCGCTGTTCGTCGTGCATGGCGAGCACGACCGCACCGTGCCGATCCGCTTCGGCCGTGCTTTATATGCGCTGGCCGCCGAGCCGAAACAGGCGGTGTGGCTGTCGGCGGCCGGCCACAACGATCTGTACGACCACGGCGCGGGCGAGGCGGCGCTGAAGTTCCTGGACGGGTTGGCGCGTTAGGTCAGTCCGGCAGCTTCGACGAATCGGGCACCACGATCGCGAACCGGTCGGCAAGCTCGACCAGCGCCGCGCGATGCAGGGTCGCCGCGTCGATCACGCCGCCGTCCGGCGCGGGCAGATCGCGCGTCGCCGCCGCGCCCGCCACCACCGTCGCGCGATAACCCAAATCCAGCGCCGCGCGCACGGTCGAGCTTACGCACATATGCGTCATGAAGCCGGCAACAACGATCTCCTTGCGGCCGGTGGCCTTCAGCACCTCTTCCAGATTGGTTTTTGCGAAAGCGTTAGGCAGTGGCTTCTGCACGACGGTCTCGCCGGGCGCGGGTGCCACGTCGGGCGCGATCTTGCCCTTCGGGCCATCGAGGTCGAACAGCCCGCCCGGCCTGCCCTTGTGCACCACATGGATGACCGGGGCGCCTGCCTTGCGCGCGCTCTCGACCAGGCGCTTGGCCTCGGCCAGTGCCGGCTTGACGTGCGGCAGCGTCAAGCCGCCGTCCACGTATTCCATCTGGCAGTCGATCAGCACCACGGCCGAATTTTTAAGCGCGCTGGGCGTCAACGGCGCTCCGGCCATTTCGAGAAGAGTCTTGGGTTGGGACATTCGCGGGGGCTCCCGGTTATTCCTTCAAGGCGTCGCGCACGGCCTGGAACGGCAGGCGCACGCAATCGAAACGGCTTTTGTGCTGTGCTACGGGTTGGAACGAGGCGATCTCCGCCCACGTATTCCTGGGCAACGGCTTGCCGGCGAGCACCGCGTCGACCGCCGCCGCGTTCGCGTGCAGCGCATCGCTGTCCGCGCCCGGTGCGCGCAGGCCCAGGATCGAGGCGGCGGCCTTGCACAGCAGGCAGCCTTTCACCGTATGGCGCAGATTCACCACGTGGTCGTTGGCCAGGATGATTTCGACCGTCACCCGGTCGCCGCATAGCGGGTTGTCCACCGTGGCGCGGCGTTTGGCGTTGTCCAGCCGGCCGGCGCCGTGCGCCGCGCGCGCCAGCTCGACGATCGCCTGCTGATAAAGCTCGTCGCTCACACGAGCACGCGCCGCGCCTCGGCGACGCCTTGCAGCAACGCATCCACGTCAGCGTCGGTGTTGTAGGGCGCAAGGCTGGCGCGGCTGGTGCCCGCCAGTCCGAAGCGGCGCATCAGGGGCTGGGCGCAGTGGTGGCCGCCACGCAAGGCCACGGCGAACCTGTCGTCGACGAACTGGCACAGGTCGTGCGGATGCACGCCGTCCAAGGTGAAAGACACGACGCCGCGCCGCGCTTGCAAGCCCTGCGGCCCGACCACGCGCACGCCGCGGATATCGGCAAGCCCGTCGAGCATGCGGCCGGTCAGGCGCAGCTCATGCGCCGCGACCGCTTCGCGCTCCAACGCCGCGACCCAGCGCGCGGCCTCGCCCAGGCCCACGGCCTGGGCGATCGGTGGCGTTCCGGCCTCGAAACGGCGCGGCGGGTCGGCATAGGAGATCTGGTCGAGCGCCACTTCGCGGATCATGCCGCCGCCGCCGAAGGCGGGTGCGAGCCGCGCCAGGGCTTCGCGCTTGCCCCACAGCACGCCGATGCCGTTCGGCGCGAACATCTTGTGGCCGGAAAAGGCGTAGAAATCAACGCCCAGCGCGCGGACATCCACCGGCCCGTGCGGCACCGCCTGGGCCCCATCAAGCAGCACTTGCGCGCCTGATGCGCGCGCCGCCGCCACGACCGGCGCCACGTCCAGCACCGCGCCGGTGACGTTCGACACATGCGCCAGCGCGATCATGCGCGTGCGCTTGGTCACGGTCCGGTCCAGCGCCGCAAGGTCGACGCGGCCTTCGTCGGTAACCGGCAGGGCGCGCAGCGCGACGCCGATGCGTTCCCGCAGCATGTGCCAGGGTACGATGTTGCTGTGGTGCTCCAACTCCGAGATCACGATCTCGTCGCCGGGTTTGAGCTGCGACGCGCTACCCTGCGCCACAAGATTGATGGCGCCGGTGGTGCCGCCGGTGAACACGACCTCGTCGGGCAAGGCGGCGTTGAGATAGCGGGCGATAATGGAGCGCGCGGCCTCGTATGCCTCGGTCGCGCGTTCGGCCAGGCTATGGACGCCGCGCGAGACATTGGCGCGCGCCGCGGTTTCGTGGCGCATAACCGCGTCGATCACCGCAACCGGTATTTGCGCGCTGGCGGCGTTGTCGAGATAGTGCAGCGCCTTGCCGCCCAATCGGGTGTTCAGGATCGGGAACTCGGCGCGCAATTGTTCCGGATCGAAGGCCACGGGGTCAACCCTTCGCCAGGCCCGCGAGGGCTTGCGGCGTGTCGATGTCGATCAGCACGCCGTCGCCGTCCATCGGCACTTCCGCCACGGTTTCGGCATGGGCGCCGATCAGGTGTTTCGCGCCGACGTCGCCGGCCAGCGATTGCATTTCCGCGAAAAACCGCCACGCCCACAGCACGGGGTTGCCGCGCTTGCCTTCGCGCACCGGTACGCAGATCGCGCGCCCCTCGACTGGGTTGAACGCGGCGATCAGGCGGTTCAGGTCGCCAGCGGTCACGCGCGGCATGTCGCCCAGGCAGACCAGCGCGCCGTCGCAATCCTGAGGCAGGGCGGCGATGCCGCGCTTGACGGACGCGCTTAAACCCTCGGCGAAGTCTGGGTT
>JAHFPH010000196.1 GCA_023266845.1 Rhodospirillaceae bacterium | reverse complement strand
ATCACCCGCGCCGATTCCGGAGCCGCGGCTCTCGCGGCGTTCAGGCAGGCGGTCAAGGGCTCGGGAAGCATTACCATCCCCGGCCCGCCGCCGAACGGCCGATCATCGACGCGACGGTAGTTGTCGGTGGCGTAATCGCGCGGATTCCAGGCCTCGACCTGCAACAGACCGCGCTCCTGGGCGCGCCCGACCACGCCCAACGCGGCGCTCTGGCGGACGAAATCGGGAAACAGGCTGAGCACGTCGACGCGAATCAAAATTCGGCATCCCAATCGACGGTGATTTTCCCGGCCTCGAAGTCGACATCCTTGACGAACTGGTCGTACAGGAACGGGATCAGGCGCTGGCGTTCGCCCTCGACGACCATGACATCGTTGGCGCCGGTGTCGAACAGGTGCGAAACGGTGCCGAACTCGACGCCGTCGAGATTCGTTACCTTCAGACCCTCCAGATCGACCCAGTAGAACTCGCCCGGTTTCGGCGGTGGTAGGCGGTCGCGGGCGACCCAGATTTCCGACCCGCCAAGGGCCTCGGCGGCATCGCGGTCGTCGACGCCGGGAAAATGTGCGACCAGACCCTTGCTGGTTTCGCGGCCGATGACGCCTTCAAGAGTCTGCTCGACCCCGTTCCGGGCCAGCAGCCAAGGTTGATAGCGAAAGGCGGCGGCGAGCGGGTCGGTGAACGACTGCAATTTCACATCGCCACGAATGCCGAAAGCGCCTGTCACCCTGGCGAGCAGGATGCGGCGCTCTCGATTCATGCCGGATGCCCCCGCGGGAAGCGCGAGGCGGGAACTCAGGCCGAAGCCTGGCCCGCCGCTTCCTTGACTAGCACGCGGACCTTGTCGGTCAGCTGCGCGCCCTGGGAAACCCAGTGCTTGACGCGTTCGGAGTCGAGCTCCAGGCGCTTCTCATTGCCCGAGGCGATCGGGTTGAAGTATCCCAGGCGCTCGATTGAACGGCCGTCGCGCTTGTTGCGCTGATCGGTGACGACGATGTGGTAGAAGGGACGCTTCTTGGCGCCGCCACGGGTCAGGCGAATCTTGACCATTTCGGTGTGCTCTGTAGTTCTTGAAGTGAAATCGGCCGCCCTAGGACAGGCGGTGAGCCAGAGAGTATAACCCGTTGCACCGCCTAAGAAAACACTGCCGCTTTCGGGTCCGCCAGATCGGGGCCCGCGCCATCGCCTCAGCCCCTGAGCAGCATCGGCAAGGCGTCACTTCGCCCCGCGGTCTCTGACCGTGCGCTAGCGCATTGATATGGCAGGCCATTTTTTGCGCTGCAACGTGACAGCGACGGCGTTTTCGCGGTAGTTTTGTGACACCCGCCCCGGTTTTCCGTATGTGCGGGCATTTTTTGGCCAACCTTCAATCAGGGGACTGCTTATGCGTCTGCGCACCGCGATTCTTTCCGCTCTCTGTGTGTTCGGCGTCGCCGCGACATCCAGCAGTTTCGCCACCCTCGTCCATCAGCCGGGCGCCAGCAACCCCGATCTCATGCCGACCGGCAAAGGCTACGGCGTGGTCGATCAGAGCGCCCGCCAGGCTAGGCCGACCAGCGGCAGCAACGGCATCAATTACCGCGGCGGCCCGATCATGACGGGCACCAAGCACATTTATTACATCTGGTACGGCAATTGGTCGGGCAATTCCGCGACCTCGATCCTGACCGATTGGGCCAACAACATCGGCGGCTCGCCCTACTTCAACATCAATTCCACCTACACCAACGGCAGCGGCGGCAAGGTCGACAACTCGGCGACTTACTCCGGCTCGACCACCGACAGCTATTCGCAGGGCAGCTCTTTGAGCGATTCGCAGATCCAGTCGGTCGTTTCCAGTGCAATCACCTCCGGCCGCCTGGCCAAGGACACCAATGCCGTCTATTTCGTCCTGACCTCGGCTGACGTCACCGCCTCGTCGGGCTTCTGCACCCAGTATTGCGGCTGGCATACCCACGGCACGATCAGCGGTTCCGACATCAAGTATTCCTTCGTCGGCAATCCGGACCGCTGTCCGAGCTCCTGCGCAGCGCAGACCAGCAGCCCGAACGGCAACGCCGGCGCCGACGGCATGGCCAGCATCATCGCGCACGAGTTTGAGGAAGCGGCGAGCGATCCGGATCTGGACGCCTGGTACGACCGCCGCGGCTACGAGAACGCTGACAAGTGCGCCTGGACGTTCGGCACCCAATACAACTCGGGCGGCGGCAAGGCCAACGTGCATCTCGGCAACCGCGACTATCTGATACAGCAGAACTGGGTCAATGCCGGCGGCGGCTATTGCGCGATGTCCTACTGATTCGACTGATCCAAGCAAGCCGCGTGCGATCGCATCGCACGCGGCTTTTTCTTTCCCGAAGGCCGAGCGCAAGCAACCATGAGCCGCCAGTTCCTGAGCCACCTTGCGATCGCCATCGTCTCGGTAACCTTGGTGGTTTCGCCGCTGCTGCTGCGGGCTCAGGCCGCCGACCACGGCAAGATCCTGACGCTGACCCGAACGGCCGTGCTGTTTTCGCAACTCGAGTCCGAGCTGAGCCTTGCACTTCGCGACAAGGACGACAAGGCACTAGGCAAATTGCTCGCCGCCGATTTCGAGCAACGCAATGCTTCGCATCCGGGACAGCCGATGCCACGCGCGGACTGGCTGAAACTCCAGGCGCCATCGGCCGACGCAACCATCGACCAAATCGCGGTACACGATTTCGGCGATACCGCCGTGGTCAGTTTCGAGATGGAAGAGCCGGCAGCCGGCAAAGCGGCAACTCGCTCAACCCGGATGCTGGTCGACGTTTGGCGCAAGTCCGGCCAGAACTGGCAGTTGGCGGTGCGTTATCAGTCACCCGCATCGCTGCTGAAAGCGGCCGATCGCCAGCCCGACGGCAAGGGCTGAGCACCCTCGCCTACCGCGATCAGCGACGGAATCCGCCCGGGAAGCCGCCGCCACCGCCCATCAGGCCCTTCATGCCGCGCATCATGCCCTTCATGCCGCCGCCGGCGAGCTTGCGCATCATGCTTTCCATCTGATCGTACTGCTTGAGCAGACGATTGACGTCGGCCGGCGTGGTGCCGGAACCGCGGGCGATGCGCGCGCGACGCGAACCGTTGAGCACGGCCGGATTGCGCCGTTCCTTCTTGGTCATCGAATTGATGATCGCCACCATGCGCGGCACTTCCTTGCCGGTCACCTGCGACTTCACCTTGTCGGAGAGCTGGCCCATACCCGGCAGCTTGTCCATGAGGCCGGCAATGCCGCCCATGTTCTGCATCTGCTCGAGCTGATCGCGCATGTCGTTGAGGTCGAATTTCTTGCCTTTGACCACCTTCTCGGCGAGCTTGGCGGCCTTGTCCTTGTCGACTTGCGATTCCACCTGCTCGACCAGCGACAGCACATCGCCCATGTCGAGGATGCGGCCGGCGGCGCGGTCGGGATGGAACACGTCCAGGCCGTCGGGCTTCTCGCCGACGCCGACGAACTTGATCGGCCGGCCGGTGATATAGCGCACCGACAATGCCGCGCCGCCGCGGGCGTCGCCGTCGGTCTTGGTCAGCACCACGCCGGTCAGCGGCAGCGCTTCGCTGAAAGCTTTCGCGGTGTTGGCGGCGTCCTGGCCGGTCATGGCGTCGACCACGAACAGGGTTTCGACCGGGGAAATCGCCGCGTGCAGGGCCTTGATCTCGGCCATCATCGCTTCGTCGATGGCCAGGCGGCCGGCGGTGTCGACCAACAGTACATCCACGAAACTCTTGCGGGCATCGGCGATCGCGGCGCGGGCGATATCGACCGGACTCTGGCCGGACTGGCTGGGGAAAAACAGCACGTCGACTTGTTTGGCCAGGGTCTCGAGCTGCTGGATGGCGGCCGGACGGTAGACGTCGCAGCTGACCACCATCACTTTCTTCTTGCGCTTGTCCTTCAGGTGCTTGGCCAACTTGCCGACCGTGGTGGTCTTGCCCGCACCCTGCAGGCCGGCCATCAGGATCACCGCCGGCGCCGGCACGTTCAGATGCAGGTCGCTCGCCGCTGCACCCATCACCGCCGCCAACTCGTCGCGCACGATCTTGATCAGGGCCTGGCCGGGCGTGAGGCTGGTCAGCACTTCCTGGCCGACCGCGCGCACTTTGATGCGTTCGATCAGGGCCGAAACCACCGGCAGGGCGACGTCCGCCTCAAGCAGGGCGATGCGCACCTCGCGCAGCGATTCGCGGATGTTTTCCTCGGTCAGACGACCGCGGCCGCGCAGGCGTTGCAGGGTGCCGGATAGGCGCTGGGTGAGCGACTCGAACATGGGGAAAGCCGGGATGGAACGGGGCGCGAAGTATAGCGCAGGGCGGTTTTGGGCCGGCCTCGGCACGGTTCTCGGCCGCCCGACGGCTATGCCACACTCGCGCCATGTCGATCGATCCCATTCCCTTCGCTGCCGCCCTGGCCTATCTGGCCGCCGGCGCTTGGCTGCTGCGTCCCCAGGACGACAATGCCAAGCCAAGTGCGGCCGTGCTGGTGCTGGTCGTCCTCGCCTTGCTTCTGCACGCCTGGGCGCATGTCCGCGACTGGCAGATGTTGCATGGCCCCGACCTGCATTTCTTCGCCGCGCTCTCGCTGGTCAGCCTGGGCATGGCGGCCCTGACCAGCTTCGCCGCCCTCAGCCAGCGCATCCAGGCCTTGGGTGTG
>JAHFPH010000064.1 GCA_023266845.1 Rhodospirillaceae bacterium | reverse complement strand
TGCGATCTTCTCGCGACCAGCATGGGAAGTTGGCGTAGAGGAAATGCGGAAAAATCGAACCGATCGATGGCGCATAAGCCATTCTGCGCCACCCATATCCGCTCCGGGTCGATACCGTTGGAAAACTCGTCGGTGACCCGGGCGTGCGTCGCCGGCGGCGGGCTCAGCGCGCGGCGCGCGCGCGGCGGGCGGGGGAGGGGGCGTTTTCGGCGGCCATGTCGTCCAGCATGGCGAGCGCGAAGCGCGCGGAGCGCAAAACGAAATCGCGGCAGCGCGTCGCCGCCGCCTCGGCGTCGCGCGCCCGGAGCGCCTCGACGATCGCCTGGAGCAGCGCGGCGGTTTCCGCGCGCCGGGCGGGCGCGGCCTTTTCCGCCGTCACGCGGCGCAGATAGGTCACGCGCGCGTCCAGCGTGCCGAGGAAGCGCCACGCGACCTCGTTGCCCGCGCCCTCCAGCAGCAAGTGGTAGAAATCGTGCAAACCAGCGACATACCGGTTCATCTGCCCGTCGCTGACGGCATCGGCGATGCGCCGGGCCGTGTCGGCGAGCGCCGCGATCTGCTTGTCGCCGGCGCGTTCGACGAACCGGCGCGCCATGGCGGGCTCCAGCGCGGCGCGGATCTCGTAGATCTGGCGCGCTTCGTCGGATGAAATCGACGCCACGCGATGGCCTTGCGTCGGCGAACGCTCGACCAGCCCCTCGTTCTCGAGCTGCTGCAGCGCCTCGCGCACGCAGGTGCGGCTGACGCCGATGCGCGCGCAAAGCTCTTCCTGCACCAGCCGCCCGCCCGCCTCGAGGCGCCCGGACAGGATCGCCTCGCGCAGCTTTTGCGCCGCCAGCTCGCCCAATGTCGGGATCGGCCTGGCACCGCGCGTTGATCCGCGCGGCCCTCTTGAAAGTTGCGCGGCCGGATCAGCGGCCGCACCGCGCCGGCCGTCCCTATGCCTGATCGACGCCATCGCCTTTGCCAAACCGCCCATGCCGTGATCCGATGGGCGGCCATCATACAAGAACCCGCCGAGCGGAGGAATCGCCGCCGTGCCGAACGACCGACCGCTGGACGTAAAAACGCTCGCGCGCCGGAACGCCCCCGCGCTGTCGTACCTGAGCGAGGGCGCCGGGCCCGCGGTGGTGCTGATCCACGGCGTGGGCGCCGACCTGCATAGCTGGGACGCGATCGCCGCGCGGCTTTGCCCGCATTTCCGCGTCCTTCGCATGGATTTGCGCGGGCATGGTCGATCGGGCCGGATTTCCGGCCCGCACACGCTCGGCGATTTCGTCGCCGACGTTTTGGATACGATGGATGCGTGCGGCGTCGCCCGGGCCGATATCGCCGGCTTCTCGCTCGGCGGCATGATCGCCCAGGCGATCGCGCTGGATCATGCGATGCGCGCCGAGCGCCTGGCGCTGATCAGCGCGGTGTGCGGCCGCAACGCCGAGGAACGCCGGAAGGTGCGGGGGCGTCTGGAGCTGCTGAAGACCAAGGGCATTGAAGCGATCATCGGCGCGGCCGAGGATCGCTGGTTCACCGACGAGTTTCGCCGCGACCATCCCGACAAGGTCGCGCTGCGCATGCAGCAGCTGTGCGCCAACGACCCGGAGTCCTATAAGTCGGCCTATACCGTGTTCTCGACCGGCGATTTGGGGGATCGCATCGCGGGCATCCGGCACAAGACGCTGGTGGCGACGGGCGAGAACGATATCGGCTCGAACACGCGCATGGCGCGGTTCATGCACGCGGCGATCCCCGGCTCGCAGCTCGTCATCCTGCCGAAGCTGCGGCACAGCGTGCTGGTCGAGGCGCCCGACACCATCGCCGAAATGCTGTTGGAGTTCTTGAAGAGATAGGTTCGAATTTGACAGTCAGGCGCCGTACCTCTATGCAATTTCATCTCGCAATGCCTTAATATTGAAGGGTTTTTTTGAAGTATTGAACTAGTATCAACCTACTGATACTAGTTTGATCATGTTGACGATTTCGCGAAACGATATTGGCGCACGGCTGAGAGCGGATAACCCATGGTGGACGGGGCGGCTTGATTTGAACGTTCCGCCGTTCAGCCTGGATAAGCGCGACTATTTCGCTCCACTTGAACGCTTGGTTATCGGAAATGTTGCCAGGGCGATCGTTCTTCTTGGTGCCAGGCGCGTTGGTAAGACAACGCTGTTGCGGCAACTAATCGGCAATCTGTTCAGGAGCCGGCACTTTCCAGCGATCCTGTTTGTGTCGATCGACACGCCTACATATGCGGGAATGAGCCTGGCGCATTTTCTCGAGTTTTTTGAGAAGGAATGTCCGCATGATCCCCAACAACTACGCCTCGCCGTATTCGATGAGATTCAATATCTCCCGGATTGGGAAAGGCATCTCAAAGACCTTGTTGACAGATACCCAAACACAAAATTTATCGTCAGCGGCTCTGCCGGTGCCGCACTCAAAAGAAAGAGCGCCGAGTCCGGCGCTGGTAGATTCACCGACTTTGAGCTTCCGTCTTTGACGTTTGCGGAATTCATCCGGTTTCGAGGAATGGAACAAAATTTAATATCGCTAGAACAATGGAAATCGGGTGTCCATGCATTTAACGCTCGCGATATCGACAAGCTAAATCGTGAATTCGTCGACTATATAAATTTCGGCGGATACCCCGAAGCGCTATTCTCACTGGAAATCCAACGGAATTTTCCGCAGTTTGTCGGCCGCGATATCGTGGACAAGGTGCTGCTCCGCGACTTGCCAAGCCTCTACGGCATCCAGGACATTCAAGAGCTCAATCGGCTTTTTGCCGTACTCTCTTACAACACAGGGCAGGAGATCAGCCTGGAAGCACTGGCCCAGAACTCGGGAGTTGCGAAGAACACTATCCAAAGATATCTCGACTACCTTGAAGCGGCATTCCTCATCTATCGGGTCCGACGTGTCGACGACAGCGCCCGCCGTTTCCAACGCCAAAGGAATTTCAAGGTGTACCTTGCAAATCCATCGATGCGCGCCGCGCTCTTCGGGCCTGTCGATGAAAATCACCAAGCGTTTGGGTCCCTAGCTGAAACCGCGACGCTTTGTCAATGGATTCATTCCCCCGAAGTTAGAAATCTCCATTATTCCCGTTGGGCCGATGGCGAGGTCGACTTTGTCCGACTTGATCCAGCGTCGGCTCGCGTTAGCTGGGCCTATGATGTCAAATGGTCAGACCATCATGTTACTAGCGACGAAGACATACGGTCTCTGCTTTCTTTCGCAACGAAATGCAAACTGACCGTTGTTGGCGCTTCGACGCGGTCAGTCTCGAAGAAACGCACCGCCCGGAACATAGAAATTCGATTATTTCCGCTGAGCCTCCACTGCTACGCCATTGGCAAACTCAATGCGATGGAGCGCGTAGCGATGCTGGAATCCTTCCTAAAGATATTCGATTAGACAGCTTCAAACTCATGCGCTTGCGGCTCAAATCCCATGCCCCGCCGCGGGGCGCGGAACGTAGGGCGCTTCCAGTTCCTTTACGTCCTCTGCCGACAGTCGGATCGCCAGGGCCGCGACCGCCTCGTCCACGTGTTCCGGTTTCGTCGCGCCGAAGATCGGCGCGGCGACGCCCTCGCGCGCCAGCACCCAGGCCAGCGCCACCTGGGCCGGCGTCCAGCCGTGGCGCCACGCCACCGCGGCCACGGCGTCCACCACCGCCTCGTCCGACGGGCGGCCGTAGAGCTTGTAGGTGAAATCGTCCGATTTGGCGCGCTCGGTCTTCGTGGGATCGGAGCGCCGCGCGCGGCCGACGAGGAACCCGCGTGCGATCGGGCTGTAGGGGATCAATCCGATGCCCTCGGCGCGGCAGAACGGCAGCAACTCGCGCTCGTCCTCGCGCCACAACAAGTTGTAGTGGTTCTGCACGCTCGTGAACCGCGCCAGGCCGTTATGCTTGGCGAAGAGTTGCGCCGTGGCGAACCGCCAGAATGGCATGTCGGTGATGCCGAGATACAGCACCTTGCCCGCCCGCACCGCGTCGTCGAGCGCGCGCATCATCTCTTCCAGGTTCGCGGCCGGGTCCCAGATATGCGTCTGGTAGAGGTCGATGCGGTCGGTCTTGAGACGCCTGAGCGACGCATCCACCGCGTCCATCACGTGCCGGCGCGAATAGCCGCGGTCGTTCGGTCCCTTGCCCATCGGATTGCCGAACTTGGTGGCCAGCACGACCCGCGCGCGCGCGTTCGATTCCGCGATCAGCGAGCCGACGATCTCCTCGCTGCGGCCGTTGGAGTAATAATCGCAGGTGTCGATCAGATTGATGCCGGCGTCGAGCGCGCGGCGGAACACCGCGCGGCTGTCCTCGAGCGTCAATACCCAGGAGCGCCAGGCCTTGTCGCCGAAACCCATGGCGCCGAGCGACAGGCGCGAGACCTTGAGGCCCGACGATCCCAATCGAACGTAGTCCACCCCGCCTCCTTCCCGGTCAATCCGCCGGGCGTTTCAGCCCCAGCGCGCCGCCGCCGCCGCGCCGCACGTGATCGGCGGCCTCGCGCGCCGCCTGCTCGCCGTTGCCCAGGCGTACAGCGGCGAGGATGCGCTTGAGCTCGCCGATCGCCGCGCGTGCGCGGCCGGGCGCCGGCGGGGCCGCGAGGCGCAGGGGATGCACGCGCCCGTTCAGCGACTGTATCAGCTCGTTCAACACCGGATTGCCGGCGCGCTCGAAGAACACCCGGTAGAAACGCGCGGCCGCCGCGGCGCCGGCCGGCCAGTCGCCGGCCCCGAACGCCTGGTCGAGGCGGTCGAGGGCGTCTTCCAGCCCGGCGATCCGGCGCTCGCCGCCGCGCTCGGCCAACAGCCGCGCCGCCAATGCGGTCAGCGCCCCGCGCACCTCGTCGATCTGCCGCGCTTCGTCGCCCTCGAGCCGGCGCGCGATCGCGCCCTTGCCGGGAACGATTTGCACCAGCCCCTCGGCCGCGAGCTGGCGCAGCGCCTCGTCGATGAAGCGCGGCGCCGTGCCGAGCATCGCGCGCAGCTTGCGCTCGGGCAGAGCGGCGCCGGGCGGGAAAACGCCCTGGACGATGGCCCGGCGCAGCGCCTTCAGCACCCGCCGGCGCACCGGCGGGTCGGCGGGCCTGACCCTCAATCTCAGGCGCGGCGCGGGCAAAAGAGGCCCGGCGGCTCTACTTGCCGGCTTTCCACACCTCGCGGAAGCGCGGTATCTGGTCGGGAATCCACGCGAAGTTCTTCACCGAGTCGCTGAGCGCCGCGTATTCCACCGAGAAGAACAGCGGCAGCATCGGCAGGTCGGCGACGATGATCTTCTGCGCCTCGCTGTACAGTTTCTTGCGCTGGTCGATCGCGTAGGTCTCGCGCGCCTGATCGAGCAGCGCGTCGACCGCGGGGTTCTTGTAGCGCGTGGTGTTGGCGTAGCCCTTGCTGTGGAACAGGATGTACAGCAGCCCGTCCGGATCGGGGCGCTGGGTCCAGCGGTTCGGGCTGAAATTGGTGACGCCCTTGACCAGCCGGTCGTACCATTCGGCGCTGGACGCGGGCTCGAGCGTCACCTTGATGCCGGCGGCGGCCAGCTGTTCCTGCGCCAGTTGATTGATCTGTTGCAGCGCCGCGACTTGCGGCGTGGACAGGACATATTCGAACCCGTTGGGGTAGCCGGCTTCTTTCAGCGCGGCCTTGGCCTTTTCCACGCTGTATTCCGGCGATTTTATGCCGGCGTCGTACCACCACAAACCGTCGGGCGTGGGCCCGTCGGACACCGTGCCCTTGCCGCGCATCACGATCTCGTTGATGCGGCCGCGGTCGATCGCGTGCGCGACCGCCTGGCGCAGCTTCGGGTTGTTGAACGGCGGTTCGTCCATGTGCCATTGCAGCGAATACCAGCGCCCGACCGTGATCGGCGCCAGCGCGATGCCCGGCTTGCCCTCGAGCTGGCGGACGTCCTGGGGTCCCAGGTCGCCGACATAGTCGATCTCGCCGGTCAAAAGGCGCTGCACGCCCACCACCGACCCGGCCAGGTCGCTGAACACGATCTTGTCGAGATACGGCAGGCCCTTTTGCCAATAATCCGGGTTGCGCTCCAGCGCGATGTGGTTGCCGCGCACCCATTCCTTGAACACGAAAGCGCCGGTGCCCACGGGCTGGCCGCCGAATTCCGCGCCGGCCTTCATCCAGGCGGCCGGCGAAATCATGAACCCGGGCCGCTCGCCCAGCACGCTGACCAGCCCGGCGTATTTGGTCTTGAGGTTGAAGGCGACCGTTAGGGGGTCGACCGCGTCGACCGAGGCGATCACCGGCTCGAGCTGCCCGCGCTGCGGCGAGGCGACGGCGGGATCGAGCCGCCGGTCGATGTTCCATTTCACCGCCGCCGCGTCGAACGGCGTGCCGTCGTGGAATTTCACCCCGGCCCTGAGCTTGAACACCACGCGCTTGCCGTCGTTCTCCAGCGTCCAGCTCTCGGCCAATTCCGGCTTGATCGAGAAATCGGGCTCGTATTTCACCAGCGTGTCGAACACCAGGTACAACACCTGGCGCTCGGTGAATTGCACCGAATAGATCGGGTCGAGCGTCTTGGAATCGGACAGGAAGCCGACGGTCAGCGTGCCGCCGCGCTTGGGCGCTTGCGTCTGCGCCTCGGCCGCGCCAAGGCCGATCGCGGCGGCGGCCGCGAGCGCCAATACCATCCGCGCGATCCATGTTGCCTGCATGACAATTCCCCTTGCCCCTGGGCCGCGACGCCGCGCGTCGCCGCTGAAATGCTGGAAACACGGGAGGTTTCGATCGGCCCGGCGTAATTGTATACAGAAATCGGCGACGAGCAAAACCGCGGATCGCTGTTGCTGTCTCGGCCCGAACCGCAGGGCTACTGCAACCGCCGTTCAAATCATAGTAGGTTTCAGGTGTCTCGGGAGGAGGTCGCATGAGCCTCAATGGAAGCTGCCTTTGCGGTGCGGTTCAGTACGAGATCGATCGGATCGACATGCCGATTGGGCACTGCCACTGCAAGACCTGCCGCAAAGCGCATGCCGCAGCCTATGCCACCACAGCAGGCGTGATGCGGGGGCATTTTCGCTGGAAATCGGGCGAAGAAAAACTCAGTTCTTACGAGTCTTCACCGGGTAAGTTACGCAGGTTCTGTTCGATCTGCGGTACTCATCTGCTGGCGGAGCGGCCAGCGCAACCGCATATCATACTTAGAGTTCCTACCCTCGACGACAACCCGAATTTGAAACCGACGATGCACATCTGGACTTCTCATGATGTGCCGTGGGTGGCGGACGAGGGGGAGTTGCCGCGCTACAAGGAATGGCCGCCCGGTCGTTGACAGGCGACATCCGCGCTTGGCGCGATTCGGCCCAAACGACGACCGCCCCGTACGTCGGCTGGCAGAGGAATAGCCGACGAAAATCGTAGTCAGGTCCGGTGCTTGTGCATGACCGGTCTTATCGCGGACACGCCCCAACGCCGACTATGACCCACTCGGAATTCAAAGCAGTCTGTCGCCGACCAACTCAACGTGGCCCGCGCGTAGCGAGGCTTATGCCGAAATAGGCCAAGCCTCCCGCAACGACGAGGCCGAGCCAGCTCACCCACATCGGCACCGTCCAGCCGCCGATCACGGCTGGCCAGCCCATGTAGATACGCAACAGATGGACCAAGGCTACTAGCGCGAAAATGACGCCGGCCAGCAGAGCGAATGTTTTCTGGTCCATGGCTCGGTCCTCCAATGGCTTTCGACTGCAATGATAACGCGGAATGATGCGAATTGGCTACATTCTCATCGGCCGCAAATGCAGACCAAGCCCGTGCGAATGTGTTGCGGCGATGCCGGTGTTCTCGGTGCGGGGAATGTCGGCTCGTGGCACGTTGCGGACGATCCATCCGACATGGCGAATGTCTGCCATGGGTCGAAAGCCGAAATTCAGAGCGAGACACTGCCGCCCGTCCGTTCATTTCACCGAGCTGCCGGCGAGATAGAAACCCATGACCGTCGCGGTCACGGCAGCACCAGGACCGAGGCTCATCAAGGGATTGAGCGACAGGAAATCGAAGCCCGCGCGCACCAGCCCGCCCCAGTCCGGCGTGGGTGGCGGGATGCCGAGGCCGAGGAAGCTCAGACTGGCCGAGGTGAAAATCGCCAACGACACGGCGATCGCGAACTGCGCCGCCACCACGCGCCTGATGTTGGGCCAGACATGCCGGCGGATGATCCAGGCCGACGTGCCGCCCACGGCGCGCGCGGCTTCTATATATAAGGTCTCGCGCACCGCCAGCGTTTGCCCGCGCACCAGCCGCGCCACGCTCGGCCACATCACGAAGCCCAGCACCATCACCAGATTCGCCAGGCTCGGCCCGACCATGACCGTGATGATTAGCGCCAGCACCAGGCCGGGAAGCGCGATGAACAGGTCGATCAACGGAACCGCGAGCATATCGACGCGGCCGCGGAAAAATCCGGCCATGAGGCCCACGGGCACGCCGATCAGCATGGCGCAACACGCCGCCCCGAAGCCGATGACCAGCGAGGTGCGCGCGCCGTAAATCACGCGGCTGAGGACATCGCGTCCCAGCTCGTCGGTGCCGAGCCAGTGCCGGGCCGAGGGCGGGTCGATCATCGCGACGCTCGACGCGAGCGGGCTATGGGGCGCCAGCACGGGAGCCAGCACGGCCACCGCGACGAATGCCGCGATCAGCGCCAGTCCGGCGATCGGCCGCGGGTCACGCATCGTTCACTCGAATCGAATCTGCGGGTTGGCGACGGTGTAGGCGATATCGGCCAGCAGGTTCATCACGATCACGCCGGCGACGACCAGCATCCCCACCGCCAGCATGACGGGAAAATCGTGGCCCGCGATGGCGGACACGAACAGCCGCCCGGTGCCCGGCATCGAGAACACGGTTTCCGTGACCACGGCTCCGCCCGTGAGCTGGCCCATCGAAATACCCACGAACGTGATCACCGGCAGGATCGCGTTCGGCAGCGCGTGCTTGAACGCGACTCGCCATTCGGACAGGCCCTTGGCGCGCGCGACCTGGATGAACATGCGCTGCGCCACGTCGCGGTATTCCGCGCGATAGACGATGCTGAACACGCCGAAGTAATAGGCCGACAGCGTGAGGACCGGCATCGCCATGCGCCTGAGATGCTCGCCCACGCCGGCCGACCACGGCGCCCAGCCGGTCGAGGGCAGCCAGCCGAGCCACACCGAGAACAGGAAGATCAGCGAGATGCCGAGCATGAAATTGGGCACGGTGATGCCGATGAGATTCGCCGCCGTGGTGACGCCGGTGAGCGCCCGCTTGCCCACGGGTATGGTGTTCAGCACCACGGCCGCGGTCACCGCCAGCAGGATCGACCACAGAGTCAGCTCGAGCGTCACGGGAATGCAGTCGGCGATGGCGCGCGCCACGCTTTGTTGCGTGGTGAAGGAGCGGCCGAGATCGCCCCGCGCCGCGCCCGCCATCCAGGCGCCGTATTGCAACAGGGCCGGGCGGTCGAAGCCGTATTTGGCGTTGAGCGCGGCGATCGCCTGGGGACTGGCGTCCTGGCCCAGCATCATGCCGGCGGGCGAGCCCAGGATGTGGGTGACGCTGAAAAACAACAGCGCCGTGATGGCGACCACGGTCGGAATCGCGGTCAGCAACCGCCGCACGATCATGGTCATCATCGCCAGGCTCGCTCCCGCCCATTGATCTCCGCGGGACAGTATGCCATCGACTTGCGCCCTTAGGGAGGGAACGCCGCGGCGCCGGCGCCTCGGGCACATAGTCCCGCTTGGGCATGACCCCCGGCGCAAACTTTCGTTGCAGGGTCCGATAGGGCGCGATTAACTCGGCCGGATCGAGGGAGAAACGGATGTTGCGACTGGGCTACAAAGCGTCGGCCGAGCAGTTCGGGCCGGGCGAGTTGCTGGAATTCGCCTGCTTGGCGGAACAGGTGGGGTTCGATTCCGTCTTCATCAGCGACCATTTCCAGCCTTGGCGCCATACCGGCGGGCATGCGCCGTTCTCCTTCGCCTGGCTTGGGGCGCTCGGCGCGCGCACCTCGCGCATCGTCATGGGCACCAGCGTGCTGACGCCCACCTTTCGCTATCATCCCTCGATCGTGGCGCAATGCTTCGGCACGCTGGGGACGATGTTTCCCGGGCGCGTCATCCTTGGCGTCGGCAGCGGCGAGTCGCTGAACGAAGTGCCCGCGACCGGCATGCCGTGGCCGGAAATGAAGGAACGCTTCGCGCGCCTGCGCGAATCGGTGACACTGATCCGCAAGCTGTGGAGCGAAGAACGCCTGAGCTTCCAGGGCGAGTTTTACAAGACGGAAAAGGCGACGATCTACGACCGGCCGGACAAGATGGTGCCGATCTATATCGCGGCGGCCGGGCCGATGGTCGCCAAATACGCGGGCCGCGCCGCCGACGGCTTCATCTGCACCAGCGGCAAGTCCACGAGCCTCTACACCGAGACGCTGCTGCCCAATCTGGCCGCCGGTCTTGAGGTTTCCGGCCGGCCCAAGGACGCGATCGACCGGATGATCGAGATGAAGGTCTCGTTCGACACGGATCTCAAGCGCGCGCAAGAGGATACGCGGCACTGGGCGGCGCTGGCGCTGTCGCAGGAGGAGAAGATGTCGGTCGAAGACCCTGTCGAGATGGAAAAACTGGCCGACGCGCTGCCGCTCGATCGGGCCGCCAGCCGCTGGATCGTCTCGACCGATCCCGACGAGCACGTCGAGAAGATCGCGCCCTATGTCGCGCTCGGCTTCCGCCACCTGGTGTTCCACGCACCGGGACCGGACCAGGGGCGGTTCCTGCGGTTGTACGGCGAGAAGGTGCTGCCGAAGCTCCGCGCCCGGTTCGGCTGATGCTGGACTTGGTCGGCGACAGTAGAATGGGGTCGGCCCCGTCCCGGGGCGACTATCAGCCACCGAGGCGCCGAATCATGTCGTCCGCCAAGCTTACGCTGACCGCGCTGGAAGACCTGCCCTTGGTGCGGCCGGGCGACGACCTGGCCGCGCTGATCGTTGCCGCGCTGGAACGTCAGGCGCTCATGCCCGCCGACGGCGACGTGCTGGTGGTGGCGCAGAAGATCGTGTCCAAGGCCGAGGGACGATATGTCGATCTCGATACGGTGCGCCCGTCGCCGCGCGCCAAGGAGCTGGCCGGCGCGACCGGAAAGGACCCGCGGCTGGTCGAGGTGATCCTGTCGGAATCGAAACGCGTGCTGCGCCACCGCCCCAACGTGCTGATCGTCGAGCACAAGCTGGGTTACGTGATGGCGAACGCGGGCGTGGACCGCTCGAACGTGGCGCCGGGAACGCGGGGGGAGCGGGTGCTTCTGCTGCCCAAGGATCCCGACGCGGCGGCCGAAGGGTTGCGCGCGCGTCTCGCCGGGCATTTCGGCGCGCAAATCGGCGTTGTCGTCAACGACAGTTTCGGCCGCGCCTGGCGCCGCGGCACGGTCGGCATCGCGCTGGGCGCGGCGGGATTGCCCTCGCTGGTCGATCTGCGCGGCCGCGCCGATCTGTTCGGGCGCGTGCTGCAGGTAACCGAAACCGGGTTCGCCGACGAAATCGCGGCGGCCGCCTCGCTGGTGATGGGCCAGGCCGACGAAAAGCGGCCGGCAGTGCTGGTGCGCGGCCTTGCCTGGTCCGCCGCGCCGGCGCCGGCCGCCACGCTGATCCGCGCCGCCGCCGAGGATTTGTTTCGATGATCAGCCGCGACGGAACCGTGCTGGCGCTGTCGGGCGGGATCGGCGGCGCCAAGCTGGCGCTGGGCTTAAGCCACGTGTTGCCGTCCGGGCGCTTGGCCGTCGTCGCCAATACCGGCGACGACTTCGAGCATCTGGGCCTCAGCATCTCGCCGGATATCGACACGCTGATGTACACGCTCGCCGGCCTGGACAATCCGGAAACCGGGTGGGGCAGGGCGGGCGAGACCTGGAATTTCATGGCCGCGCTCGAGGCGCTGGGCGGCGAAACGTGGTTCCGCCTCGGCGACCGGGATCTTGCCACGCATGTCGAACGCACAAGGCGTCTGGCCGCGGGCGAAACCCTGTCGGCAATCACCGCCGATCTGTGCCGGCGTCTGGGAGTCGGCCCGCGGATTTTGCCGATGAGCGACGACCGCGTGCGGACGCGGGTCAAGACGGATGAGGGCTGGCTCGATTTCCAGGATTATTTCGTGCGCCGGCGCTGCGCGCCCCGCGTGCTGGAGCTTTCATTCGCCGGCGCGAGCCAGGCGCGGCCTCAGTTCGAGTTTCTGCGCCTGCTCGACGCGCCCGATCTGCGCGCGGTGGTGATCTGCCCGTCGAATCCCTTCATCAGCATCGATCCGATTCTGGCGGTGCCCGAGGTGCGCGAGGCTTTGCGGCAATGCGCCGCCCCGGTCGTCGCCGTGTCGCCGATCATCGGCGGCAAAGCGGTCAAGGGACCGACCGCGAAAATGATGGCCGAGCTGGGGCTGCCCATTTCCGCCGCCGAGGTGGCGCGTCGCTACGACGGGTTGATCGACGGTTATGTCGCGGATCATGCCGACGTAGGTGCGATGTCGGGATTGAGTGTGCAGGTGGCATTCGCCCGAACTCTGATGCAGAGTCTGGACGACCGCATCGCGCTGGCGCGCGCGGCGCTGGATTTCGCCGATGCGCTGCAAGACCGCCGGGTTGCCGCCGAATGAACGCAAAAGACATCTGGGCCGTCGTGCCCGTGAAGGACGCCGGCGCGGCCAAGCAGCGCCTTGCCGCCGTGATGGCGCCGTCCCTGCGCCAAAAACTGGCGCTGGCGATGCTGGAGGATGTGCTGGCGGCGCTGACCGTCTGCGAGCTTGGCGGGATCATCGTCGCGACCGTCGATCCCGCGGCAACGCGCCTGGCGCGTCGCTTTGGCGCGCGCGTATCGACGGCCAACGCCGGCGAAAGCCACACGGCGGCCGTCGCGGCGGCGGCGAAGGTTCTGGCCGGGGAAGAGCGCGTCGCAATGATGGCCATTCCCGGGGATATTCCGCTGGTCACGGCCAAGGAAGTCTCGCGGCTGATCGCCGCGCATGGCGCATCGCCGTCGTTCAGCATCGTTCCGGCCTGGGACGAGCGCGGCTCGAACGCGGTGCTTGTCTCGCCGCCCGGGGCAGTGCCGCTGCGTTTCGGCGACGACAGTTTCCTGCCGCATCTCGACGCCGCCAGGGAACGGGGAATTGCTCCGACGGTCGTGCGCCTGCCCGGCATCGGGCTGGACATCGACACGCCACGCGACGTTGCGGCGTTTCTCGAGATCCCATCGCCCACCCGCGCGCGCGCGCTGCTGGAAGAAATCGGTTTCGCCGGGCGACCCGCGCTATCTTTCGATGCGTTGCTGGCGCGTACGGGCGCGGGCGAGCGTCTGCCGGACGCCGAGGCGCTGAGTCTGGCCGAATGCGACGATTTGCCCGGGCTAATGCACACGGCCGCCGCTATGCGCGACCGCGGCCATGGCGGCATCGTCAGCCATTCGCGCAAGGTGTTCATCCCGCTCACGCATTTGTGCCGCGACGTTTGCCGCTATTGCACCTTCGCCCATCGCCCGAATGCGAACGAGCCGGCCTATCTAAGTTCGGAACATGTCTTGGCGATCGCGCGCGCCGGGGCCAAGGCGGGGTGCAAGGAGGCGCTGTTCACTCTGGGCGACAAGCCCGAGCGGCGCTATGCCGCCGCGCGCGAGGCCTTGGCGCGGCTCGGCCATGACAGCACGCTTTCGTACCTCAAGGCGATGGCGGCGCTGGTGCTGCGCGAGACCGGGCTGCTGCCGCATCTCAATCCCGGCGTGATGACGCGCGAGGAGATAGCGTCCTTGCGCGGCGTGTCGGTGTCGCAAGGCATCATGCTGGAAAGCGCGTCGGAACGGCTGTGCCGGCGCGGCGGGCCGCATTACGGCTCGCCCGACAAGCGCCCGGCGATACGCTTGGCAACCATCCGCGCGGCGGGCGAGGCGGCGGCGCCGTTCACCTCGGGCATCCTGATCGGCATCGGCGAGACGCGGCGCGAGCGCATCGAGGCGCTGCTGCATCTGCGCGCGCTTCACGAGGAATTCGGGCATCTGCAGGAAGTCATCGTGCAGAACTTCCGGGCCAAGCCCGGAACGCCGATGGCGGACGCGCCGGAACCCAGTCTGGATGACCATTTGTGGACCATCGCGGTAGCGCGGGTCGTGCTGGGCGCCGCGATGAACATCCAGGCGCCGCCTAATCTTAGTCCCGGCGCGCTGCCGCGGCTGATCGCGGCGGGCATCAACGATTGGGGCGGGGTGTCGCCGGTGACCCCCGACCATGTGAACCCCGAAGCCCCGTGGCCCGAGCTGGACGAGCTCGCCCGCCAGACCGAAGCCGCGGGCAAGACCCTGGTCGAACGTCTGGCGATCTATCCCGCCTACGCGCGGGACCTGGACCGCTGGGTCGATCCGGCGCTGCGCACGCCGGTGCTGCGCGCCACCGACGCGGCCGGGCTGGCGCGCGGAAACTCGTGGGTCGCCGGCGCGGACATGCAGCTGCCCGTCCTGCCCAAGCGCGGAGCCGAAAGGCGGGGCAGGGACGGCGAATTGGACCGGATCGTTGACCAAACGCAAAACGGACGTAGCCTGGCCGAGGCCGACGTGGTGCGATTATTCGCTGCGCACGGCCGTGAGTTCGATCTGGTATGCGAAGCGGCCGACGCGCTGCGGGCCGCAGTGAGCGGCGAGAACGTCAGCTACGTGGTCACGCGCAATATCAACTACACGAATGTCTGCTATTTCCGCTGCCAGTTTTGCGCCTTCTCCAAGGGCAAGCTCAGCGAGAATCTGCGCGGCAAGCCCTACGACCTCGATCTGGACGAGATCAAACGCCGGGTGCGCGAGGCCTGGGCGCGCGGCGCCACCGAAGTCTGCATGCAGGGCGGCATCCATCCCGACTATACCGGCGCCACCTATCTCGCGATCTGCCGGGCGGTGAAGGAAGCCGTGCCCGGCGTGCATATCCACGCGTTCTCGCCGCTGGAGGTATGGCAGGGCGCAAAAACTCTAGGTCGAACGGTGCCGGATTTCCTGGCCGAGTTGAAAGCGGCCGGTCTCGGCTCGCTGCCCGGCACGGCGGCGGAGATTCTGGATGACGAGGTGCGCGCGGTCATCTGCCCGGACAAGATCGACACGGCGCAATGGCTGGAAGTGATGCAAGCGGCGCACGGCGTGGGTTTGCGCAGCACCACCACGATCATGTTCGGCCATGTCGACCGTCCTCGGCATTGGGCCCGGCATCTGCTGCGCCTGCGCGCATTGCAGGCGCGCACCGGCGGCTTCACCGAGTTCGTGCCGCTGCCATTCGTGCCGATGGAAACGCCGATATATCTCAAGGGCCGCTCGCGGCCGGGGCCGACTTTCCGCGAGGCGGTGCTGATGCACGCCGTGGCGCGGCTGACGCTGCATCCGCTGATCGCAAATATCCAGACATCGTGGGTGAAGATGGGGCCGGAAGGGGCGAAGCTATGCCTCCAGGCCGGCGCCAACGACCTGGGCGGCACGCTGATGAACGAGAGCATCACGCGCGCCGCCGGCGCCATGCATGGCCAGGAGATGCCGCCGGAAAAAATGGAACGGACTATCCGCTCGCTCGGCCGCGTACCCCGTCAGCGCACGACGCTATACGCGGATGCCCCTGCCGGTCAGGCAGCCGCGTCGTTCGGCGCACCGGCGCTCAGCGAACCGGTCAACAACCCGGTGCGGCGCTATGAACGCCAGCTAGCCTCGCATCGGCCCGCGGCGGGCGGCGCCGCCGAATAGCAGGTCAGCCCATCACCTGGACCGCGCCCGGCTCGATCTCGAAGATCAGGCGCACCTCGCCCGGCTTTGCAAAGGGATATTTGTCCTGGCCCAGATATTTTTTGGCGAGCGAGTCGATATGCGCCGATCCGCCTTGCTCGGTCGAGCGCGCGACATGACCGCGGATCTGGATATAGCGATAGGGGTTGTCGGGATCCATGATCGAGATCGCCACCGCGGGCCGCTCGGTCATGTTGCGCGCCTTTACCCGGCCCTTGGCCGTGTTCACGCGGATGACCCGGCCGGTATAGTCGAACCATACCGGTGTGACTTGCGGCGAGCCATCCGCCATCACGGTGGCAAGATGCGCGAAGGTTTTCTTTTTTTGCAGCAAGTCAAGATGCGTGTCGGGAATTGCGGCCATCGATACATGCTCCTTAAGAATACGTTGGCGCCGTCCTCGCCCACAGGTTAGCCCTATCCGGGTTTACGGCCAAACATTTATGCGAAACCGTCTGCTAATTCTTAATTCGGCCGATTCTGCCAACGCCTCGACCGTTGCACATCACGGCGCTGAAACAGTCAGCGCGGCCGGCGCTCCATCGGTCAAGTTGGCGAAAATAGCCGGCGATATCTTGATGCGGCGTTGCCGCCGTAACCGCAATGGCCCGCTCGTCCACAGCTCGCGTCCGTGTTGCGACAGGCGGATTCGGCCGCGCGCGTCCGCCGTCGCGCGTAGGCTTATCGGCAGCGACTGGGCATGAATCGCGCGATTTTCGACAGGCGCCCAGCGTTGCGGCACCAGATAGGCAAGCCCGTCACCCAAGCTTACGTGCGCCGCGCCGCCGTTCCAGCCAAGCGATCCTTGAATATAGGCGGCGGCATTCGCGCCGACGCGGTCTCCCTCGATCGCCGCCATGCCGCTGCTTTCCACCGCGCGCAGCAGATTACCGGCGGCGAATACGCCGGACGCGCCGGTTCGCCCGAATTGATCCACCATCGGCCCGCCGGTCAGTCTATCGACGTCGATGTCGCTCGCGTGCAGCAGCGCCGATTCCGGCACGAAATCGCCGGTGAAGATCACCGTGTCGCAGGGCAGGGTGGTGGAACCGTTTTTTCCACGCAGCGCGATGGACTCGACGCGCTCGCTGCCCTTGATGTCGTCGATCGCGCTGGAAAGATGAATCGGAACGCCGA
This sequence comes from Rhodospirillaceae bacterium, assembly GCA_023266845.1. Taxonomy (GTDB): domain Bacteria; phylum Pseudomonadota; class Alphaproteobacteria; order JAEULC01; family JAEULC01; genus JAEULC01. Next base: position 1,983 of record JAHFPH010000064.1, on the reverse strand, counting down.
GCGCCCGGGCAAACCAGCCGGCGCCGGCATAGGACATCACGCGATCCTGCGGCTCGACCATCGCCACGATCCGAAGCCCGGCATGCCGTGCCGTCAGCAAGACAGAAAATGCGACATGCTCGGTGCCGACGATCACCGCCCGCTTGCCGCCCACGGCAACGCCGCGCGCGACCATCTGCTGCAACTGTCCGGTGCTGAGGATGCCATGCTCAGGCCGCCGTCCCGGCACCAGCCGCGCGCTTCGCGGCCGCTCGCGGATGCCGGTCGCCAGGATCACCGTCCTGGGCCGCGCGCGAACATGGCCCGCGTCCGGGCTTACAATTTCGACTTCGGGTCCAGGATGGATCGCCAGCGCCGTCGCGCGCGTCATAACCGTCACGCGAGAAGGGTCGAGCGCGTGCAACAATCGCCGCGCCAGCCCCGGCCCGGTTTCAAGCCGGCGTGTGTATTCCCAGCCGAAGCCGAGGTGACGGCAAAACCGCGGCAGGCCGCCCGCTTCGTCGTCGCGGTCGATGACCGACACGCGCTTTACGCCGCGCATGGCCAGCGCGTGCGCCGCCGCCAGTCCCGCCGGGCCGGCGCCGATAACGATCGCCTCGGCGTCCAGCGGATTCATCGCGTTTCCGGCTGCGACATGCGCTCGAACAGGGCCTGCACCCGCGCGGCGCAATAGAAACCCTGGCAGCGGCCGAACATCGCGCGGGTACGGCGCTTCAGCGCCTTAAGCGAGCGCGGCGGCAGGGGCGAGGCCATCGCGTCGCGGATTTCGCCCAGCGTCACCTGTTCGCAATGGCATACGATCTCTCGGTAGGCCGGATCGGCCGCAATACCGTTCAGCCAGGGCCGTGCGTCGCCCGCCGCCAGACTCGGCACTTTGATTTTGGCGATGGATGTCTTTGGCGCGGTCTGGGTCATGCCGCGCACGATGCCCGCGATGTGCTCGGCGATGCCCAGCGACCCCGACAGGCCGGTCGAACGGATGCCGCCGACGGCGATCCAACGCTCGGCCGGGCGCGGGATGATCCGATAGTCGGGCCGTTCGGTGCCCGGGCGTATCCCGCAATAGGTCGCCGTGATCTCGTGTTCCAGCAAGGACGGCAGCATGCGGCGCGCGGCGGCAATCAGCGTGTCGAGGCCTTCACGCGTCACGCGCCTGTCCTCGGGATCGTCGATCACCTCGCTGGTCGGGCCCACCAGCACGTTGCCGAACACCGTCGGCGTCATCAGGATGCCGCGATAGCTGGGCGCGGGGACCGGCTTCACGATCACGTCCAGCAGCCCCCGCGTGCTTTTGTCGAACACGATGAACTGCCCGCGTCGCGGATGCATGGTGAAATCCGCGTGGCCGGCCATAGCTTCGATGCGCGCCGCGGCCAGGCCGCCGCAATTGATCACGATGCCGGCTTCGACCGCGCCTTGCGCCGTGTCCAAGCGCCAACGGCCGTTTTCGCGCCGCGCCGCGCTGACCGGGCACGCGGCGCGATAGGTCACGCCGTTTGTCACGGCGTCCAGCGCATAGGCGTAGGGCGTGGAGAAGGGATCGACGATCGCCTCTTCCGGCTCCCAGATCGCGGCGACCGCGCCCGGCGCCAGATGCGGCGCGCGGCGATAGATCGCGCCGGCGCCGACGAGCGCGGCCGACTTGAACCCGGCCGCGATCGTTTCCGTGTGCATCGCCTTCAGCCGCGCCGCCTCGGCTTCGTTCCAGGCGACGGTCAAGCTTCCCAGCTTCAAGATCGGCAGGCCCATCGCGGGCGCTTCGGCGAGATACCGTTCATGCCCGCGCGCGACCAACTTGCATTCCAGCGTGCCGAACGGCGTGTCGGCCCCCGTGGATAGCACGGCGGAATTGCCCTTGCTGACCCCGTCGCCCAAATCGCTTTTCGCCTCGAGCAGCGCCACGCGCAACGCATAGCGCGACAGCTCGCGCGCGATGGCGCAGCCCACGACGCCCGCGCCGACAATCGCCGCGTCGAAGCGCCC
>JAHFPH010000175.1 GCA_023266845.1 Rhodospirillaceae bacterium | reverse complement strand
GACGGCCTCAAGGTCTTCTTCCAGTGTTTTGTAGCCGAGCCTGAGCTTGATCGCCTTGAAGCCGAATTCCAGCAGCTCCTTGGCCTCGGCCGCGGCTGGTCTAGCGCCCATAAGCCCCAAACCGGTGCTGTTGTAGGCCAGCACGCGCCTAGCCTCGCCACCCCAAAGGCGCGCGAGCGGCATGCCCGCCGCCTTGCCCAACGCGTCCCACGCCGCCATGTCGATGCCGGCGATCGCCGCGGTCGTGATGCCCGTGCCGCCCAGCAGCATGAATTTCTTGTGCAGGAAGCGCGCGAGCGCCGCCGGCGCCACGGTCGCCCCTTTGATCAGCGTCAGCATGTTGTTGAGCAACTCGACCACCGGCTTCAGCGCCAGTGGGCTGGGAATGAACAGGTAGCTGACCCCGGTAATGCCTTCCTCGGTTTCGAGATCGATCAGCACCAGCGGCGCTTTTTCGACCGACCCGCTGGCCGTGACGACTTTGCGGCGCATCGGCACGGACAACGCGCGAACGCGCAAGCTGCGGATGCGAAGGTCGGGCGCGGGCATGACGTCCTCCGGGGCATTTTCGGCCGGCGATCCTAGCATTGCTGCGGGGCTTGCGGCCAAGCCGCTTGGTGTGCTTCACGATGGACGGGAAACCATGGATCGGCGGAGCATTCGCGGATGGGCGTGCTGAGCGGCCTGCGCGTGATCGAGATCGAGGCGATCGGCCCCGCGCCCTTCGCCGGCATGATGCTGGCCGATCACGGCGCCGAGGTCTTGCGCATCGATCGCGTGACGGAGTCGGGCCTGGGTATCGCCGCCGCCGACGCCGCGCGCGATCCGCTGGCGCGCGGCAAGCGCTCGGTGGCGTTCGATCTCAAGCGCGGCGAGGGCGTCGAGGCGGCACTGAAGCTGATCGCGCGCGCCGACGCGCTGATCGAGGGTTTCCGGCCCGGCGTGATGGAGCGTCTGGGTCTCGGCCCCGAGACCTGCCTGAAGCGCAATCCCAAGCTGGTCTATGGTCGCATGACCGGTTACGGCCAGTCGGGGCCGCTGGCGCCGCGCGCGGGCCACGACATCGACTACATCGCGCTCGCGGGCGCGCTCGCCGCCATCGGGCCTCAGGACCGGCCCGTGCCGCCCTTGAACCTGATCGGCGATTTCGGCGGCGGCGGCATGCTGCTGGCGTTCGGCGTGGCGGCCGCGCTGCTGTCGGTCGCGCGCGGCGGCAAGGGGCAGGTGGTCGACGCGTCGATGGTCGAAGGCGCTGCGCTGCTGACGGCGTTCTTGCACGGCTTGAAGGCGATGGGATTGTGGAACGAAAACCGCGCCGCGAATCTGCTGGATGGCGGCGCGCCGTTCTACGACGCCTATCGCACCAAGGACGGGAAGTTCCTGGCGGTCGGCGCGATCGAGCCGAAATTCTACGCCGAGCTGATCGAGAAACTCGGGCTTGGCGGCGCGACACTGCCGGGCCAGATGGACCGTGCGCGCTGGCCGGTACTCAAGCAACGCATCGCCGCCGCGATCGCCACGCGCAGCCGGGCGGAGTGGGAAGCGATCTTCGACGGCAGCGATGCCTGCGTGGCGCCGGTATTGACCATGACCGAAGCGCCCGCGCATCCGCACAACGCCGCGCGGAAGAATTTTGTCAGCGCGTTCGGCGTGGTGCAGCCAGCGCCCGCGCCGCGGTTCGCCGCTTCGCCCGGCGCGATCGCCGGGCCGCCGCGCCCGGCCGGCGCCGACACGCGCAAGGCGCTGATGGATTGGGGTTTCAGCGTAAAGGAAATCGACGCGCTGATCGCCTCAGGCGCGGCGCGATAGCGCCCTACCGGTTAGGCACGCGCCGCGTGCCGGGCGCTATTGGTCGTCGAAATCCCTGACCGCATGCGCGATGGCGCAGGTAGCGCCGTGCTTCTCGCACAACGCCAGAGCCTCGCTCTTGGCGGTTTCGACCGAGCGCGTGCCCGCCTTCCAGGCATAGGCGCCGCGCGCCGACAGGGCGAAGGCCTTGTTCGGCAGGGGCGAGGCCGCGTATTTGCGGAACGCCTCTTCGGTTTTGCCGCGCGCGTTCGGCGGAGTGGCGGCGAGGGGCGAAGCGGGCAGGGTGGGCAGGCCCAGCCGGCGCAGAAAATCGTCGACCGGCGCGCGCCACTGCTCGATGCCCATCGCGAACAGCAAATGCCCGTCGTCGCCGAAAGGCGGCATGGCCAGGAACTCCGCGCGCCCGCCGCCCGCCAGATACGCCTGCAGCATTTGCTTGGCCAAAGTCGGTGGGAAGGATTTGTCGTTCTCGGCGTAAAGCCACAAGCTGGGCAGCCGCGCATGCAGGCCATAGCCGCGCACCGCCTCGATCAGCTTTTCCGGCTCGCACACCGCGTTGCGGTCGGGGAAATAGCCGCGGCCGCCGGCGAAATCGACGATTCCCAGCACGCCCTGCGGCGGCGCCTGCGACAGCGCCAGCGCGGCGAAGCCGCCGGCCGATTGCCCCACCACCAGCACGCGGCGCTGGTCGACATAGGGCCGGTCGGCCATCGCGCGGATCGCCTCGATGAGGTCGCGCGCCGATTCGGCGCCCGCGCTCGCGTAGCTCATGCGGCCGCAAACGCCGTTGCTCTCGGCATAGCCGCCTTCCGACGTGCCGTAGCCGCGGCGCAGGAAGGCCAGGGCCACGAAGCCGCGCCGCGCGAATTCAAGGGCCTGCGGCGTGTAGCTGTCGACCGTGTATTGCCGGCGCTTGTCCTCGGTGCCCGGCGTGCCGTGCGCGATGACCGCCAGCGGAAAGGGGCCGGGCCCGCGCGGGCGCAGCTCCATCGCCTCAAAATGCAGCACACGCCCGTCCAGCAGCACCGGCAGGCGGAACAGAACGCGCAGATTCGGCGCGGACGCGTCCTGAGCCTGCGCCACGCCCGCCAAAAGCCAGGCCAAAGCCAGCGCGCCAAGAAGAAGCCTATTCGATAAAGCGATGCCGCCCATGCGCGGACCGAGAAATAGCATAGGCGCGCGGTACGCCGCGAGCTTGGTATGATGGGTGCATGAACGCCCTGATGGACAAACCTTATTCGGGCCCGGCGCTGGTCTTGGCGTTGAGCGTCGCCGTGGCCGGCGCGGCGCTCGCCTCGCAGCATCTGGGCGGGCTCGACCCGTGCATCCTCTGCTATTACCAGCGCTATCCCTGGTATTTGACCATCGTTCTGATGCTGGCGGCGATCGCGGTTCCGCGCGCGCGCATGGCGCTCCTAGTCCTGGCGGCGGCGGCGCTGGCGGTGAACGTGGGCATCGCCTTCTATCACGTCGGGGTCGAGCACAAAGTTTTCGCAGGCCCCGCCTCCTGCGCCTCGGGCACGATCACCGGCGCCACGGTCGAGGCGTTGCGCGCGCAGCTCGCGGGCCAGAAGATCGTGCGCTGCGATGAGCCGGCCTTCGTGCTGTTCGGCCTGTCGATGGCGGGATACAATCTTCTGGCCTCCGCCGCCGTGGCGTTCATCGCCGCGCGGCTGGCGATGAAACTGCGGAACCGCACGCCATGACCAAGCCGATGCCCGGCGATCCCGCGGGACACGCGCTGATCGACCGCATCATCCGCGTCGACCAGGCGGGCGAATACGGCGCGGTGCGCATCTATGAAGGCCAGCTGGCGGTGCTGCGCGAAGGCCCGGCCAAGGACGCGGTGCGCCGGATGGCCAAGCAAGAAGCCGCGCATTTGGCCGAGTTCGACAAGCTGGTGGCCGAGCGCCGCGTGCGTCCCACCATCTTGCAGCCCCTGTGGCATGTCGCTGGCTTCGCGCTGGGCGCGGCCACGGCCGCCCTGGGGCCGCGCGCGGCGATGGCCTGCACCGTGGCGGTGGAAGAGGCGATCGACGAGCATTACAGCGCGCAAGGCCGGGCGCTGGGCGACGGCGACGAAGATTTGCGCGCGCGCATCGAGAAATTCCGCGCCGACGAGCTGGAGCACCGCGACACAGCCCTAGCGCATGACGCGGAAAAGGCGCTGGGCTATCCGTTGCTCGCCGCCGCGATCAAGACCGGATCGCGCATCGCCATCTGGCTGTCGGAGCGGATATGAACGACGTAGCGCGCCCGTCGCGGCTCGCCGATGCAGGCGGCCTGATCCTGCCCTACAAGAACAAATGGCCGGCGATCGGCAAGGACGTGTTCATCGCGCCCAACGCCACGGTGATCGGCGACGTTACGATCGGCGAGCGGTCGAGCGTGTGGTTCAACACGCTGATCCGCGGCGACGACCATTGGATCAGGATCGGCAGCCGCACCAACATCCAGGACGGCGCCATCGTGCATATCAGCAAGGGTACATCGCCCACGACCATCGGCTCGGACATCACCATCGGCCACGGCGCGATCATCCACGGCTGCGTGCTCGAGGACAGATGCCTTGTGGGCATCGGCGCGATCGTGCTGGATGGGGCGGTGGTCGAGACCGGATCGGTGGTGGCGGCGGGCGCGGTGGTGGCGCCGGGCAAGCGCGTGAAGTCGGGCGAGGTCTGGGCCGGGTGTCCGGCGAAGCTCATCCGCGCGATGCGGCCGGAGGATCTGAAATACATCGACGAGGACGCGGTGCTGTATTGCGAGCTGGCCTCCGACTACCTGAAAATGCGCCGCGCCGCCGTGAAGGGGCTGTAGGCGAGACCACCAAGACACCAAGGAAAATCCCGCGCGGCTTTGGCCGCGCAATTCCTTC
>JAHFPH010000063.1:16768-19143 GCA_023266845.1 Rhodospirillaceae bacterium | reverse complement strand
GATCGTAGGCCTTGACCCGCTCCACCAGTTCGTATTGACGGATCATTCCGCCCATGCAGTTCCGCCCGCAACCGATCGCCGCGCCAGGGGCCGGCGCGGCCGAGAAAATCCCAAGGGGCTGCCCTGGGCCGCGAGGCTTTCGGCGTGTATTTCCAATGTAAGGCGCAAGCTGCTGGATACAAAGGCCGGAATCGGCGCGCGGCAGCGCGCCTAACGCATGGCAAAGCGCCCGGCAGGGGACCGAAACGGCGGAAATCGTGGCTTTGCGACGGGCCCGGGCCCGGAGGCCGGGCGGCAAGCGGCTATTTCGTCTCCGGCTCCGGCGCGCCCTCGGCGGGGGCGGCCGGCTCTTCGCCGCCCTCGATGGTCATGTCTTCTTCGTCCAGCTCTTCGTTGCGCACGCCGGCGGCGGCCGGGTTTTCGGCGATCGAACCCAACAGGTTCTCGCCGAGCTGCGCGTCGATGGCGTCCTCTTCCGGCTCGTCCACCTCGACATGCTTCTGCAGGCCCTTGATCAGGCCTTCGCGCAAGCCCTCGAGGTCGACGCTCTCTTCGGCGATCTCGCGCAGCGCTATCACGGGGTTCTTGTCGCGGTCGCGCTCGATCGTGATTTGGGCGCCGGCCGAAACGTCGCGGGCGCGCTGCGCGGCGAGCATCACCAGATCGAACCGGTTGGGAATCTTGATGACGCAGTCTTCGACGGTAACGCGGGCCATTCCTTGATCCTTTATTCTGGTCCCCGCCGGGCGGCCTTGCGTGGCGGGCCCTGGGGAAAAGAGGGCCGGGACTATAGAAATTCGCGCCCGCAAAGGCAAGCCTTCCTTGGTTCGGGCAAGGTATGCGGAAAACGCTGTTAACCCCTTGCGTCCCCGTGATATTGTGCCTTCCATAGTGACAGCGGGCGCCGGCCTTGTTTTGGGGCATGCGCCTTCCGGCAATGGTTAGGCCGGCAATGGCGCTAAGCGCCCACGCTATCGCCCAATGAGGAACGTCAACCGAGAAGGACTTCTCGATGCCACTCAGCTTTTATCCGACCGAACGCGTCGCCGTGTTCATCGACGGCGCCAATCTTTATTCCGCCGCGCGCACGCTCGGCTTCGACATCGACTACCGCAAGCTTCTGGACATGCTGTCGGCCAAGGGCCAGTTGGTGCGCGCCTTCTATTACACGGCGCTGGCCGAGGACCAGGAATATTCGCCGATCCGGCCGCTGATCGATTGGCTGGACTACAACGGCTACACGATGGTCACGAAGCCGATGAAGGAATTCACCGATTCCATGGGCCGCCGCAAGGTCAAGGGCAACATGGATATCGAGCTGGCCATCGACATGATGGAGATCGCCCCGCATATCGACCACGCGGTGCTGTTTTCGGGCGACGGCGATTTCCGCCGGCTGGTCGAGGCGGTCCAGCGCAAGGGCCTGCGCGTGACCGTGGTTTCCACCATCCGCTCGTCTCCGCCGATGATCGCCGACGAGCTGCGCCGGCAGGCCGACGTGTTCATCGAGCTGACGGACCTGGCGCCCGAAATCGCCCGCGCGCGCGATCCGGCGCGCGAGGCCGCGCGCGAGGCGGCGATGCAGGAACGCGCCGCCCAGGCCGCCGCCATGGGCGGTCCTGGCGGCCCCGGCGCTCCGGGCGGAGAGTTCGACGAGCCCGAGGACGACAATTACGGCAATGTCGCGCATGAGGAAGCCCAGGGCTTCGACGACCAGCGCGGTCCAGGCGACCGCTCCCCCCCGCCCAATCGCGGCGGCTACGGCCGGGGATACCGGCGCGGCCCGTAATTCGTGGCGGGGCACCCGTTGATCCGGGCGCGCGACTCTTGAGTGGGACGGGCGGCAGTCCCGGAAAAGACTGCCCGCTTTGCCCGCGCCTGGTCGAGTTCCGCAACGCCAACCGGGCGCAATTTCCGGACTGGCACAACGCGCCGGTGCCGTCCTTCGGCGGCAATACCGCGCGGCTGCTGATCGTAGGCTTGGCGCCGGGATTGCGCGGCGCCAACCGCACCGGCCGGCCCTTCACCGGCGACTGGGCGGGCGATCTGCTCTACGCCACACTCGGAAAATTCGGCTTCGCGCGCGGCGTCTACGCCGAGCGCGCGGATGACGGATTGACGCTGGCGGACTGCCGCATCTCCAACGCGGTGCGCTGCGTGCCGCCCGAGAACAAGCCCACGGGCGCGGAGGTCGTGGCCTGCCGCAAATTCCTCAAAGCCGAGATCGCCTCCCTGCCCCGCCTGAAAATCGTCCTGGCGCTGGGCGGCATTTCGCATGGCGCGGTGCTGGCGGCCCTGGGAATGCGCCCATCGGCCTTCAAGTTCCGGCATGGCGCGCTGCATGAATTGAAAGACGGCCTGATTCTAGCCGACAG
>JAHFPH010000063.1:0-16668 GCA_023266845.1 Rhodospirillaceae bacterium | reverse complement strand
TCCAAGTTCCACCTTGGCGATGCCGCGGTCGTTGAAATAGACGCTGAGCGGCACGAGCGTCATGCCATCGCGTTTAATGGCGGCGAACAAACGCTCGCGCTCGCGCCTGTGCACCAGCAATTGGCGCGGCCGCTTGGGCGCGTGATTGAACTGGTTGGCGGCGGCGTATTCGGGAATGAAGGCGTTGAGCAGCCACAGCGCGCCGTCCTTCTGCCCGGCCCAGGCCTCGGCCAGCGACGCCTTGCCTTGGCGCAGCGACTTCACCTCGGTGCCCAGCAGCATGATGCCGGCCTCGAGCGTCTCGTCGATCCGGTAGTCGTGGCGCGCGCGCCGGTTTTGCGCGGCGAAGCGGCGTTCCGACCCATCGCCCGCGCTACCTTTGGCGGGCATCGCTTGCGGACCTTGCGTTCTGCGGTGGGGCGGCTTTGCTCAGCCGGCCTTGCGCTGCCGCGCGCCTTCGTTCAGCAGGCCGACGCCGCTCATCGCCTCGCGCACGCGCTGGCGTGCGTTTTCCGAGGCCGCGACCATCGGCAGGCGCACCGCGTCCTCGCACAGGCCCAGCAGGTTGGCGGCGTATTTCACCGGCGCGGGACTGGTTTCGCAGAACAGCGCCTCGTGCAGCGGCATCAGCGTCTCGTTGATGCGTTGCGCGGTCTTGATGTCGCCCTTGGCCCAAGCCTTGTGCATCTCGGCGCACAGCTTGGGCGCGACGTTGCCCGTGACCGAGATGCAGCCATGCCCGCCGCTCGCGAGAAAAGCGAGCGCCGTGCCGTCCTCGCCCGACAGCATCGAGAATTTGTCGCCGCAGGCGAGCTTGGTGCGCGTCGGCCGCGCCAGGTCGGCGGTCGAGTCCTTCACGCCGACGATGTTCTTGATCTTCGCCAGCCGCGCCATGGTCTGCACGGTCATGTCGACCACGCTGCGCGGCGGGATGTTGTAGATGATGACCGGAATGTCGGCGCATTCGGCGATCGCCTTGAAATGCGCGTACATCCCGTCCTGGGTCGGCTTGTTGTAATAGGGCGTGACCGACAGCACCGCGTCGGCGCCGGCTTTCTTGGCGTGCTTGGTGAGCTCGATCGCCTCGTCGGTCGAATTCGACCCGGCGCCCGCGATCACCGGCCGGCGGCCCTTGGCCGCCTCGATGCACAATTCCACCACGCGCTTGTGTTCGGCATGGCTCAACGTCGGGGATTCGCCCGTGGTCCCCACCGGCACCAGGGCGTCGGTGCCCTCGCGGATCTGCCAGTCCACGAAGGACTGGAACGCCTTCTCGTCGATCTTGCCGTCGCGCCGGAACGGCGTGATCAGCGCGACGAACGAGCCCTTGAACATGACATCCTCCGTGGCCTCCGGGACCGCGATGCGGTCCCCGGAGCTTGCTTAACGGCACGATAGCCTTGGGCCAAAAACCCCGCAAGCGCGGCCATTCCCGTGCAACCCTAAGCAATTCCTGTCGCATTCGATTGTAAACCCATGATTCGATTTGCTATAAGGCGCGATCCTGCGCGTTCGGCCTTAAGCGCGCGGGCGAAGGGGAAGATGCGCTACTCGCCGCGATCCTTCATGGCGCTTGGCTTGGCGACGGGGGTGTGCCTCGCGGGGTTCGGCGCGTGCGCCGACGACGCGCCGGCCGCCGCGGCAACGCCCACGCCCGACGCGGTAACCGAGCCGGCGCAGGCCCAAGCCAAGAAACCGCCGGCCAAGAAAACCGCCACGACGGCCAAGCCCACGCCGGCGGCGAAGCCCGATGTGGTGCGCGGCGCGCCCGCGCCCAGCAACGCCAACGCCGCCATCAACAAGAACACGCCGGTCGGCGCCGCTGGAAAGAACCCGTCCAAGCCCGCCGCGGCCAAGCCGGGTACGTCGCCCACCGACAAGAAACAGGCCAAGCCCGCCGAACCCGCCGCCCTGAAACCGCTGCTGAGCGAGAAAGATCGCGCGATCTATAAGGACGCCTTCGCCAAGGCCACCGACGGCAAATGGGCCGAAGCGCAGAAGGTCGCCGCCAGCGCCAAGGAAAAGCTTCCGGCGAAGCTGCTGCGCGCGCTCGAGCTTGGCGCCAGCACCGATTTCGCCGCGATCACCCAGTTCATGGCCGCCAATCCCGACTGGCCCCATCAGAACGCGATGCGCGCACGCGCCGAAGAGGCGGTCGCCGGTCAGGGCGACGCGGTGCTGTTGGACTGGTTCCAGCAGAACCCGCCGCAAACAACGAAAGGCCAAACCGCGCTCGCCGACGCCTTTTACCGCGCCGGCAAAACGGCCGAGGCCGACGCGCTGATCCGCACGGCCTGGGTCAACGCCAATTTCGACGCGCGCGAGGAACGCCAGTTCTTCGACCGTTACCGCCGCACACTTGGCGACGCGGACCACCTGGCGCGGCTCGACCGCCTGTTGTGGGACAATCAGGTGCCGGCGGCGCAACGCATGATGCAACGCGTGGACGAGCCGCACCGGCGCCTGGCCACCGCCCGCATCCGCCTGATGCGGCTGCAGGGCGGGTTCGACACCGCGATCCAGCGCGTGCCCGAGGAGTTGCGCAACGATCCGGGACTGATCTACGAGCGCCTGCATTTCCGCCGCCGCAAGGGCGACTTCGAGGGCGCGCGCGGCTTGCTGTTGAACCTGCCGCACGACCTGCGCCGGTCGGCGGAATGGTGGCAGGAGCTTTCCTACGTCATTCGCCGCACGCTGGATGCCGGCGACGTGTCGCTGGCCTATCGGCTGGCCAAGGAGCATCGCCAGGACGGCGGTCCCAGCTTCGCCGAGGCCGAGTTCCTTGCGGGCTGGATCTCGCTGCGTTTCCTGCACGAACCGCCCCAGGCGCGCGAGCATTTCCAGGCTCTGCACGACTTCGTTAAGTTCCCGGTCAGCAAGTCGCGCGCCGCCTATTGGCTGGGCCGCACCGCCGAGACCGCGAACGATGCCGCCACCGCCGGCAACTGGTACGCCGAGGGCGCCAAGCACCTGACCACGTTCTACGGCCAATTGTCCGCCGGGCGGCTGAAGATGATTGTTGCCTCGCTGCCGCCCGAGCCGGCGCCGACCAAGGAGCAGGCCGACGCGTTCGAGCGCGCCGAGCTGCCGCGGCTGACCCGCATGATGGCGGAGCTTGGCGAGCGTGAGCGCACCAGCCAGTTGTTCCGCCACATGTCGAGCGCGGCGAAAGAGCCGCACGAGTTCGCTTCGATCGCGTCGCTGGCCGCGCAGATGGCGATGCCCGACGAGGCGGTGCGCGCCGCGCGGCGGGCCGAGCGTGCGGGAGCCCCGCTCACCGCGCTGGGCTACCCGGTGGTGCCCCTCAATCGCGCGCCTGACAGCCTGCCCCCCGCGCTGATCTATGCGCTGATCCGCCAGGAAAGCGGCTTCGACCGCGAGGCGGTCAGCCGCGCCGGCGCGCGCGGGCTGATGCAACTGATGCCCGACACGGCGCGGCTGGTGGCCAAGGAGATCAACGTCAGCTACCAGCCCCACCAACTGACCGAGGACCCGGCGTTCAACGTCATGCTGGGCCGTGCCTATCTGCACCGCATGATCGAGGAAATGGGCGGCGTTCCGGCGGCCTTGGCCGCCTATAACGCCGGGCCGTCGCGCGCCAAGCGCTGGGTGCGCAGCAACGGCGACCCGCGCGTGGACGAGGACGCGCTGGTCGACTGGATCGAGCTGATCCCGTTCGACGAGACGCGCAATTATGTACAGCGCGTGCTGGAAGGCGAGTTCGTGTACCGGCTGCGCGACGCGAAGCCGGCGCCGCAGCGGCCGGCCGCCGAGGCCAGCAGCACGCCCGCCACCAGAACGCCGTGATCCGCTGAAGCGGGCGCGACGAAGGAATACGGGGAATGGCCAATCAGCCGCGCCTTGCCGATATCGGGGCTTGCGTATTCGACGCCTACGGCACGCTGTTCGACTTTTCGTCGGCGGTGCGCCGCAGCCGCGCCGCGAAGCTGCCCCAGGCCGACGCGCTGATACAGCTTTGGCGCGTCAAGCAGCTCGAATACACTTGGCTGCGCAGCCTGATGGGCCGCTTCGCCGATTTCTGGCACGTCACCGGCGACAGCCTGGACCATGCCATGGAAACGCTGAGCCTCGACGATCCGGCGCTACGCGCCGAGCTGATGCAGCTTTTTCTGCAGCTCGCCCCCTATCCCGACGCGCCCGCCGCGCTCAAACGCGTGAAAGCCGCCGGCATGCGCACCGCGATCCTATCCAACGGCTCGACCACCATGCTGGCGGCGGCCGTCACTTCGGCCAAGCTGCGCGCCGATCTGGATTTCGTCCTATCGGTGGATGAGGTCAGCACCTACAAGCCCAGCCCCGCGGTCTATGCCCGCGCGGTCGAACGCGTGGGCATGCCGGCCAACCGCGTGTGCTTCGTGTCGTCCAATCCGTGGGACGCGCATGGCGCGCAAGCCTTCGGCTTCCATTCGGTCTGGGTCAACCGCAACAGTCTGAAGCGCGACCGATTGCCGGGCGCGCCCGAGGCCGTCGTCGATTCGCTGAGCGAGCTTCCCGGGGTTCTGGGCCTGTGAGCGCGGCCGTCGCGATGGCGCGGCTGGCGCAGGATTGGCGCGACCGCTTCTACCGCTCGCGCGACGGCATTCGCCTGCACTACCGCGAGTACGGCGACCCCGCATCGCCGAGCGCGCCCGCGATGTGTCTTGGCGGGCTTACGCGCAACTGCCAGGACTTCGACCTTTTGGCCCGCCGCCTGTCGCGTCAGCGCCGCGTGGTCTGCCCCGATCTGCGCGGACGCGGCGAAAGCGGTTTCGACCGCAACTGGCACAACTACCGCCCCGAGGTCTATCTCGACGATCTACGCCAGTTGTTCGCCGTGGCGCGGCTCGAGCGGGCCATCGTGATCGGCACGTCGCTGGGCGGCGTGCTGGGCATGGCGATGGGCGTGGCCATGCCGGCGGCGCTGAAGGCCGTGGTGCTGAACGACACCGGGCCCGAGTTCGACGTGGCGGGCATCGCGCGCATCATCGACTATGTCGGCGAGGATCTGCCGCAGCCCGACTTGGAAAGCGCCGCGCGCCACATGGCCGACCGGTTCCCGCACCTGTCGAAACGCGACGACGACATCTGGCGCCGCCTGGTGCGGAATTCCTACAAGCAGGGCCCGGACGGGCGCCTGCACGTCAATTGGGACATCAAGCTCGCGCGCAGCCTGAAGCGCCTGGTGCGCGGCCCCCTGCCCGATTTGTGGCCCTATTTCCGGTCGCTTAAAAACGTGCCGGTGCTGGCGCTGCGCGGCGCGTGGTCCGACGTGGTGACGGCCGCGGCCTTCGACCGGATGGCCGAGGAGAAGCCCGATCTGATATGCGTGACCGTGCGCGACGTCGGCCACGCGCCGACGCTGGAAGAACCCGACGCCGAGGCCGCCCTGCATGAGTTCCTCGCCGATCTCTAGCGCCGGTGCGGCGGCCCCCGGCATCGCCGATATCGAAGCCGCCGCCCGGCGCATCGCCGGCCACGCGGTGCTGACGCCGCTGCTGGAATCGCCCGCGCTGAACAAGCTCGCGGGCGGGCGCGTGCTGGTGAAGGCCGAGATGCTTCAGCGCACCGGGTCGTTCAAGTTCCGCGGCGCTTACAACGCCATTAGCCAGATCCCCGAGGCCGCGCGCGCCGCTGGCGTGGTCGCTTTTTCCTCCGGCAATCACGCGCAGGGCGTCGCCGCGGCAGCGCAAATGATGCGGATGCCGGCGGTGATTGCGATGCCCAAAGACGCGCCGGCGATCAAGGTCGGCAACACGCGCGGCATGGGCGCCGAGGTGATGTTCTTCGACCGCGAAAAGGACGACCGCGAGGCGCTGGGCAAGCAACTGGTGGAAAAGCACCGTGCCACGCTGATCCCGCCCTACGACCACCCGCACGTGATCGCCGGCCAGGGCACGGTGGGGCTGGAAATCGCCGCGCAGGCCCAGGCGATGGGCGCGCGGCCCGAGGCCGTGCTGGTGCCCTGCGGCGGCGGCGGCCTGGTGGCCGGCACGTCGCTCGCGATCCGCGCCAAGCTGCCGGGCGCCGCCGTCTATTCCGCCGAGCCCGCCGATTTCGACGACACGGCGCGCTCGCTGCGCTCGGGCCAGCGCGAACGCGTGGCGCCCGGTGCCAAATCGTTCTGCGACGCGCTGCTGCTGCCCACGCCCGGCGTCATCACCTTTGCCATCAACCGCGCCACGCTCGCAGGCGGCCTTGCCGTCACTGACGACGAGGTAGCCCAGGCCATGGAAGCCGCGTTCACCCATCTTAAGCTGGTCGCCGAGCCCGGCGGCGCGGTGGCGTTGGCGGCCGTGCTGACGCGCAAGTTCGACGCGCGCGGCAAGACGGTGGTCGTCGTGATGTCGGGCGGCAATGTGGACGCAGCGACTTTCGCCGCCGCGCTTAAGCGGACGGTGGCTTAAGCCGCGCCGCCCTTTTTCGACAGCGGGTTGGGCACGGCGCTCGCTAGATTGACCACGCCGTCGCGCCGGGGCTCCACCGCGCCGCCGCGCGGCTCGTCGAGGCGCCGGCAATTGCCCTCGAGATAGGCGCCGGATTCGATCGCCAGCAATTCATGCAGAATGTCGCCCGTGACGCGCGCGGTTTTCGTCAGCTCGACGCGACGCGCCTCGATCTGCCCGATCACGCTGCCGCATACGCGCACCGATTCCGCCATCACCCCGCCGCGCACCTGGGCGCTTTCGCCGATGGTAAGCGCGATCGAGCGGATGTCGCCCTGCACCGCGCCATCGACCTGCAGATCGCCGGTGCTGGTAAGGTCGCCCACGATCTGCAGATCGGCGCTGATGATCGACGGCGCCGCGCCGGCCTTGCGCACCGGCATCGGTTTCGCCGCTGCTTTGTCGCCGCCCGGCGCGCCGGGCGCGTTGCCGCTGAAGATGTTCTTGATGTCCATGTCCAAGTCTCCCTGTTGCGGCCGCCTTTCCCGGTGCGGTCCGCGATACCTGCGTCTAGTTTACGCCGCGGCGCGCGGCCCAAGCCACCTTAGTTGCGCGCGACGGCCGGGCGCTTGACCGGCCCCTTCGCGGCGGCTTTCATCGTCGGACCGTCGACTTCCTTGAACAGGTATTTTCCCACATCCAGGAAGCGCTGCGGGTCGCTCGGCTGGCCCTTGACCATCACCTCGTAGTGCAGGTGCGAGCCCGAGGCGCGGCCGGTCGAACCGACCAGGCCGATTTTGTCGCGGAAGCCCACTTTCTGGCCGGGCTTCACCAAAATCTCGTCGAGATGGCCGTAGCGCGTGATCACGCCCATGCCGTGGTCGATCTCGATCATCTTGCCGTAACGGTCGTTGCGGCTGGCGAACAGCACAAGGCCCGCGGCGGGCGCGAAGATCGGCGTCTTACGCGGCGCCGACAGGTCGAGGCCCTGATGCATCGAGGGCGTCTGGGTGAAGGGGTCCGTGCGCGTGCCGAACGTGCTGGTGACGGTAAACTTCTCCAGCGGCGGCGCGAAGGGGATCGCGCGCAAAAGCTTCTGCAAACCTTCCCAGCGGTCGAGCTGCAGGTCCAGCATGCCGATCGCCACCTGCATTTCCTTGGTGCGGTCGCCGCGGTTGAGCGGCAGGAATGGGCCGCCCTGCGAGGTCGGCGCCTTGTATTTGGCCGGACCCAGGATCACCTCCGGCTTGATGCCGGTCAGCATCACGATGCGCTCGGCGTCTTGAATGCTGTCCGACGCGCGCTCGGCGAGCCGATAGATCAGATTCTGCTGCTGTTCCTGCGCTTCAAGCACGCCGCGCTCCAGCTCCGTCAGGCGCTGGCGATAGCCGTCGCGCTCCTGCGCCAGCCGGTCGCGGTCGCCGGCGGTCAGGTCGAGCTGTTGCATCGTTCCGGCGAGGCTGTCGCGCAGCGCGCCGTTGCGCTCGGTTTCGCCGCGCTCGCGCCGCTGCGCTTCCTGCAGTCGCTGCCACAGCTCGGCGCGCGCGGCGGCCACTTGGTCGCGATCGGCCAAGGCGGCGCTTAGCCGCCGCCGCACGTCGCCCATGTTCTGTTCCAGCGCCATGCTGAGGTCGGTGATCGCGGCCAACTCGACGTCGAGCTGCTGCATGTGCCGCTGCACCGCCTCGCGCGTGGCGAGACCGCTCAAGTCTGCCGAAGTCACGGCGCCTTCGCTGCGTCCCGCGCCGGGCTGGAACATGCCGAGCAGCGAGGCTTGGCGCTCGCGCAGATCGCGCGTCACCTGCGCCACCTTGCCCTGGTAATTGGTAACGTCGCCGAGCAGCTTGTCGTAGGCCATGCGCTGGCGGTCGATGCGCGCGTCGCGGCCATCGAGCGAATTGTTCAACACCAGGGTCAGCGATGTCGCGACGGCGAGCCAGCCGATCAAGGCGGCCGCCACGCCCGTCAGCGCCAACTGAGTGGCGCGCGACAACGTCACGAAATGGACTTGGTCGTTTGCCCGAACCAGGACCTGGCGGTCCGGGAACAGCCGGCAGATCAACGCCTTGAGCCGGTCCACTTACCCCCCAATGACATCCCGGCCGTTCCGGCTCTGGGATGCGAACCCGCGGCTGCGGCGATAACCTTTGCCGTAGCAGCCCCTTATGTCGCGGATACCAGAAGAGCCCGGCCCGGCTCGAAACCCCTCTCCCCGGCCCTGCCCTCTGGCGCCAAACTAAAGTACCTGCGCGCGGCCGGGGCGCGCAACAAAATCACCACGATGTCACAAGTCATGGCGGCCGCCCGATGCCGAGGCAGACTTATGATTGCCTTTTACAATCATGGCCTTAGCCAGGTCTGACGATTCGGGCCGTAGAAAATCGGTGATGCGAAACTGCCACAGCCCACCTGAATCGGCGCCAATTCACCGAGCCGAAAATTTACCATTCCGAAGTCCCGGAGGCCGGTCCATCGGCCGGCCCTGACCCTGCAGCGCCTTGCCTAGATTTCCACGCCTAGATTTCTATGTGGCCGCCGATTTCGATGGCCCGGTTCGGCGGAATGCCGAAGAACGCGGTCGCGTTCAGCGCATTGCTCGACAGCAGGATGAACAGCGCCTGGCGCCAGCGCGACAGCTGCGAGCGCTTCGCCGCACGCAGCGTTTCCCGCCCCAGGAAAAAGGACGTCTCCATCAGATCGAAGCGCAGCCCGCTATGCCGGCACAGGGCCAGCACGCGCGGCACGCTCGGCTGTTCCATGAACCCGAACCGGGCACAGACCGCATAGAAGCCCTTGCCGAGGTCCTGGATTTCCAGACGCTTCTCGTTGCCGACCCGCGGCACCTCTTCCGTCCGCACGGTCAATAGAACCACGCGCTCATGCAGCGCCTTGTAGTGCTTCAGGCTGTGCAGCAGCGCCCCCGGCACCAGGTCGAGCCTTCCGGTCATGAAGATGGCCGTGCCGGGAATGCGCACCGGACGGTCCGGCTTCAGCCCGTTCAGGAACAGATCGATCGGCAGCGCGTCGCGCGCCTGCACCGCCGCCAGTATTTGCCGGCCGCGCGCCCAGGTCGCCATGACCGCCGCGATCAATACCGCCGCGAGCACCGAGAACCAGCCGCCTTCGGTGAACTTAAGCAGGTTCGAGCCCAGGAACGCCAAGTCCACCAGCAGAAAGACCGTGAACAGAGGCGCCATGATCGCCAGGCTCCATCCGGTGATCCGCTTGATGCAAATGAACGCCAGCGCCGTGGTGATGGCCATGGTCGCGGAGACGGCCACGCCGTAAGCGAAGCCCAACCTTTCCGAGGATTGGAATCCGAGCACCAGCAAGATGACCGCCGCCAGCAGCGCGTAGTTCACCCAGGGCAAATAGATCTGGCCTTTTTCCTCGGCCGAGGTGTGCCGAATCTCGAGCCGCGGCAGCAGACCGAGTTGAACCGCCTGGCGCGTCATCGAGAAAGCGCCCGAGATCGTGGCCTGCGACGCGATGACCGTCGCCATCGTCGCCAGGACCACCATCGGATAAAGCGCCCAGTCCGGCGCCAGCTTGTAGAACGGATTGTCGATCGTGCCGGGGTCGGCCAGCACCAGCGCGCCCTGGCCGAAATAGTTCAACAGCAACGCCGGCAGCACGAGATACAGCCAGGCTTGGCGCACGGGGCGGGGCCCGAAATGGCCCATGTCGGCATACAGCGTTTCGGCGCCGGTGACGACAAGGAACACCGCGCCGAGCAGGGCGAAGCTGCGCCCCGGCGACGCGATGAACAGATCGACCCCATAGAGCGGATTGAGCGCCATGAGGATGCCGGGATTCTTGACGATCTGCACCACGCCCAGCGCGGCGATCACGACGAACCAGACGACGATGATGGGGCCGAACGCGCCGCCGATCTTTGCCGTGCCGCGGCTTTGCACCAGGAACAGCGCGATCAGCAGCAGCAGCGAGATCGGCACGATATACGGCTCGAATACCGGTGTGGCGACCTTCAGACCCTCGATGGCGGATATCACCGAGATCGCGGGCGTGATCATCGCGTCGCCGTAGAACAGCGCGACCCCAGCCATGCCGGCGAGAAGAACCGCGCGCCGGCGCCAGGCCGGCCCTTCGCCGAGGCGCAGGACCAGCGCCATGACCGCCAATATGCCGCCCTCGCCCCGGTTGTCGGCGCGCATGACCACCAGCACGTATTTGAGCGTGACCACGAGGATCAACGACCAGGCGATCAACGAGAGGATTCCGAACACCACCGGCTCGGTCGACTCGCCGTATTCGACCAGCGACTGGCGCACGCCATAGAGCGGCGACGTGCCGATATCGCCATAGACCACGCCGAGCGCGGCCAGAACCAGGTTCTGGCTGGGCTGGTGTTCGGTGGGCCTGGCGTCGTAGGTGGCGGCGAGCATCATGGCGAACCTCCGCTTGCGCGCTTGCGGCGAGAAGCAAAACCCGCGCGGCCGGGGCCGGGCGGGTCAGATCGACACAACACTAGTCAGTCGGGTAGATCGGAAGGTAAGCGAATATTGCAATGCAGCATTTTAGGCCAGTAAGAACCCTGTGTCACGCCACACAGGAATAACAGTTATATATCAAATAGATACCTAAGAACTATACTCCGAACGATGCTGGTCGGCCAGGCCGCCCAGAGTTTCGAAGCGGAACTGTACGCGCGGAGGATTGGCGATCGGCTTGGTCGCACCGGCCCCTTTCTTTCCCGCGCGCCGATCGATCCACGCGCTGACCAGACCCACCGCCTGGGCCGTGACATGGTCGTGAAACAGGCTTTGCGCCACG
Source organism: Rhodospirillaceae bacterium (assembly GCA_023266845.1). Lineage (GTDB taxonomy): Bacteria > Pseudomonadota > Alphaproteobacteria > JAEULC01 > JAEULC01 > JAEULC01. The sequence continues at coordinate 5,491 of JAHFPH010000063.1, read as the reverse complement.
TGCAGGATCTCGTCCTTGGCGATGCCGGCGGCGTCGAGCTTTGAGATGGCGTAATCGAAATTGCGCCGGTCGGGCTTGTAGGAACCGATCTGTTGCGCCGTAAACACGTGATGGAATGGACGACCCAGTTTCTCGACGCTGGCCGCGACACTGGCATCGTCCACGTTCGACAGCACGGCCAGCGTGAAATGGCGCTTGAGATACCCCAGCGCCGCGGTCGAATCCGGAAAGGCGGGCCAACGCGGAACCGAGTTTCCGAAGTCGCGCGCCGCGCTGTCGTCGGCCGCGATGCCCCAGCGCGCCGCCAGCGCCAGATGGGTGCGAGTCAATACCTGCGGGTAAAGCAGCGATGGGTTCGCCGCCTGGATCGGCGGCTCGATTTCGGCATAGGCCTCGAGGATCGCCTCGTCGGACAGCGACAGGCCGCGCTCGCGCGTCCACGGCTTCAGTTCGGCCAGAAGCCCCGCTTCCCAGTCGATCAACGTGCCGTACACGTCGAACGTCATCGCCTTGAAGTCGGAGAGCCGCATTTCGCGCGCCACTATTGGAAATAGACGACCACGCGGCGATTGCCGGAATCGTCCGGCGCGGTCGCCGTGCGCATCGGTTCCATCTCGCCCTTGGCTTCGATGACGATGCGCTGGAGCGGCAGGCCGGCCCGTTCCAGCTCCTCGGCCGCCGCGCTGGCGCGCGCCCAGGACATGTCGAAATTGAAGAAGCGCAGGCTCAATTCATCCAAGCCCGCGGCGCTTTCGCCGGCATGGCCGACGACGCGCAACCCCGCGCCGTTCTGCTGCGCCAGCACGGCGACGTGACGCAGCAGCGCGCGATCGTTCGCGGTCAGGCCCGCCGAGCCGCTGCGGAACAAGATCGTCGCGACCGGCGACTCGCGCTCGCGCCCGGGCATTGCCGGCGCTCCCGCTTGCGGCACGGGCGCCGCCGCAGCGGGCGCGGGCATCGGCGGTGGGGCGGGCATCGGCGAAACCGCAAGCGGCGATGGCGAAGCCGCGAGCGGCGATGGCGCGGCCGCAAGCGGCGGTTGAGCACGCGCCGGCGCAACCGGAGCCGGGGCCGCCGCCGCGGGCCGGTAGGCGGCGAGCCGGGACGGCGCGGCGAGCTCATCCATGGGCGGCGGGACCGATGGCGGATTGAACGCGATTAGCGGCTTGGAGCCCGCCCACGGTGCCCAATCATCCGTTTCATAGTGTCCACGCGCGGCCGCGGCTTGCGGCGACGGCAAAGACCGCGCTTCGACCGGCACCGGCGACGCGGTCAACGCGGTTGGCGTAGGCGTATCGCCTAGCAGCGTGGGCACATCGCCAGACACCTTCGTATCGACCGTCGGAGCATCGCGGTGTCCGGCCGTCGGACGGCCATTGGCGATCTCGTTTTCCCGCTTCTGCCGGTAAAGGCTGCGCAACGTGGCGTAGAAGTCGATCGCCGTGCGCTCGACCTCTTCGAGCGAGTCGATGGCGCGCGAGCGCTGATCCAACCCGGACAGCACGGTGAGCGCGAACGGTCCCCAGGTCGGACCGTATCGGTTGAGCGCGATCGAGGTCGGATTGATCACGCTGTCGACGCCGAGGCCGACGGCGTCGCGCACATTGGAAGGGCCGAACAACGGCAGCACCAGATAGAATCCCTCACCCGCGCCCCACACCGCCAGAGTCTGGCCGAAATCCTCGTCGTGGAACGGCAGGCCCAGCGCCATGTCGGCCACGTCGACCAGCCCGGCGAAGCCGACAACCGAGTTGACCAGGAAGCGCCGGAACGTGACCGACGCGCGGTGCGGCTCGCCCTGCAGCACGTCGTGAACCAGGATCAGCGGCGAGCGCAGGTTTTGCAGGAAATTGTGCGCCGCGTCGCGCATCCCCTCGGGCACGGCGTCGCGATAGGCCGTCGCGATCGGCTTCAGAAAATACTTGTCAAAACCCAGGTTGACGTCGAACACGAAGCGGTTGAACGGCTCGACCGGATCGTTGGCTTCGTCGTATTCGGCGCGGGCCGCGGGATCTTCGGGCGGCGTGGCGCAGCCCGCGGCGACCAGCATCGCCAGCGCGCAAAACGCCCCCCGGACCATCCTGACGGTCCGTCCGTGTGTCCTCGTTCGCACTATTGACCCCTTCCCGTAGGGTGACAGCCAGGGTCGCCGGCGCGACTAGATAGTGCACCGGCATGACGCGCGGCTGACGGGGCTAAGTATCGGGAAATAAAAGGTTAAGCGCAAGAGCCCTAGGTTCCGCGCGGGGCCGTTCGGACGCCGAAACCGCAAGAAACGCTGATGTCAGACGCCGCTTTGCTGGTCCCAGTATTCCTGGTTGATCTCGCGCTGCTGCTCGTCCAGCCGGCGCTCCAGGCAGGTGCGCAGCGCCCATTTCAGGCTTTGCGCCACGGTGTTCTTGCAGGCCGCGAACATCCGCCTTCCCAGCGCCACGCCGTCCTGGGTGAAGCCGCGGCCGGGCGCGGCCAACGCCGCGCCCCAGGCGGTGTCGTGCGCCGCCACGCCGTCGCTCTTCCAATCCTCGGGCAGCACCGAGATGGCGCGCGCGATGATGCGGTTGGCGTCGGAGCGCGGGTTGGGCTTGTCGAACAGCGCCTCGGCCTGCCGGCGCCACGGGCCCTGCGCCAGGGCGATCTCCTCGCCGGTCAAGGGCTTCTGGTCGCCCGCGACCGCGACCGGCAGCAGCGTGGCGCGTTCGCCCACCTCGACCACCGCCTGTTGCCACTCGCCGCCCGCGGCAGCGACCAGCGCGTCGCGGTCGATCTCGGCGCTGGTGGTGGAAAAGCCGATGCGGCTGACGAATTTGAGCAGCGCCGCGCCGTCGAGCGCGACCGAGCTGCCGTCGGTGCGCGTGACCACGAGGCGCACCTCGGTGCCTGGCGCCAGCAGGTATTCGTCGCCTGGGCCCGGCGGCAGGCGAGATTGCTGCAGGCAGAACGAGGCCAGCACGGCAACGCATTTGCCGCGCTCGCAGTGCAGCGGCGCCGGCTCGATGGTCATCACCAGCCCCAGGGGCTGCGGCGCCGCCCATGCCTGACCGATTGTGGCTTGGGCGACGAAGGCCAGGGCCGCAATGCCGCCGAGCGGGGAAATTCGGATCATGGGCTACCTCCCAAAGAGGTGGGGATTCTCGCCCTGTCGGGGGCCGGGGTCAACCGCCATGCGGACCCTCTTGCGCCGCAAACTCGCCCCTGGGGGTCGCGCCGGGGCCAGAGCCGGGTATGATGGACCAGGAGAGTCGCCCGCATGACCGATACAACCACCCCCGCCCCGCCTGCTGCGCCCACCGGCGGCCGCCGCGTGCGCGCCGGCGGCGCCTCGGCGCGGCGCGACCTGCGCCAGCACGTCAAGCCCAAGCAGCTTCCGGCCATCTTGCGGAAAATCCCGCTGACCGAGGTGCTGAACGAAGAGGGTTTGGCCCTGATCGAGAACAACACCGAGACGATCCTTGAGGAAATCGGCATCGAGTTCCGCGACGACCCCGAGGCGATCGGGCTGTTGAAGGACGCGGGCTGCGATATCAAAGGCGCGCGGGTGCGTTTTCCGCGCGGCCTCGCGCGCAAGCTCTGCGCCACCGCGCCCCGGACCTTCGTGCAGCACGCGCGCAATCCCGAGCGCAGCGTCCCCATCGGCAGCAATTACACGGTGTTCGCGCCGGTGTACGGGCCGCCCTTCGTGCGCTTGCTGGGCGAGCCCCGCCGCTACGCGACGATCGAGGATTTCCGCAATTTCTCGAAACTCGCCTACATGGCGCCGGCGATCCACCACAACGGCGGCACGCTGTGCGAGCCGGTCGACCTGCCGGTCAACAAGCGCCACTACGACATGCTGTATTCGCACATCAAGTACAGCGACAAGCCGTTCATGGGATCGGTGACGCATCCCGAGCGCGCGCTGGACTCGATCAGCATGGCGAAAATCCTGTTCGGTGACGATTTCGTCGACAATAACTGCGTGCTGCTGTCGCTGATCAACGCCAATTCGCCGATGGTGTTCGATTCCACCATGCTCGGTGCGCTCAAAAACTACGCCAAGGCCAACCAGGCGACGCTGATAACGCCGTTCATCCTGGCCGGCGCCATGTCGCCGGTGACGGTGGCCGGCACGCTGTCGCAGATCCTGGCCGAGGTGTTGGCCGGCGTGTCGCTGACCCAGCTTTGCCGGCCCGGCGCGCCCGTGGTGTTCGGCACCTTCGCCAGCTCGATCTCGATGCAGTCCGGCGCGCCGACCTTCGGCACGCCCGAGCCGACGCTGGTGCTGTTCGCGGCGGCGCAGCTCGCGCGGCGCCTGGGGATTCCGTTCCGCAGCGGCGGCAGTCTGTGCGCGTCGAAAATCCCCGACGCCCAGGCCGCGTATGAAAGCGCGCAGACCCTTTTGCCAACGGTTCTGGCCGGCACGAATTTCGTGCTGCACGGCGCGGGGTGGCTGGAAGGCGGGCTTGCCTCGGGCTACGAGAAATTCGTCATGGACATCGACCAGCTCGCGATGATGCAGATCGTCGCCGGCGGCATCGACCTTAGCGAAAACGGCCAGGCGATGGCCGCCATCCGCGAAGTGGGTCCCGGCGCGCATTTTCTGGGCTGCGCGCACACCCAGGCGAATTTCGAAACAGCGTTCTACCGCTCGACCATCGCCGACAACAATTCGGTCGAGCAGTGGGAGGCCGAGGGCGCGCTCGACGCCGCCCAGCGCGCCAACAAAATCTGGAAAAAGATGCTGGCGGAGTACGAGGCGCCGCCGCTCGATCCGGGCATCGATCAGGCGCTGAACGAATTCATGACGAAGAAGAAAGCGTCGCTGCCAGATGCGTTCGCGTAAGGTCGCGGTCGCGTGAGGCTTGCCTGGGCCTCTCCTACCGCGGCCACTGGAACCCGGCCTTCTCGACCACCGGTCGCGCCTCGTTCGCGGTAACGAAATCGAGAAATCCCCGTGCCTCGGGCGGCGCGCCCATGACCACCGCGCCCAGGTAGGTCGACATCAGATTGATTTCCGCCGGCAGCGGCCCGACCAGCTTGATGCCCTTGACCGGCAGAATCTCGGTGATCTGCTGCACGCCGATCTCCGCCTCGCCGTTGGCGACCAGCTCCATCACGAATCCGCCCGGCCTGAGCTTCGCCTTTTTGTCGATTTCGGCGGCGATGCCCATCTTTTCGAGCATCTTCGCGAAGTGCATGCCCGAAGTCGCTCCGCTGGCCGGATCGGCATAGCCGACCGATTTGGCCGCGAGCAGGGCTTTCTTGAACGCCTCGACGCTCGAGATGTCGGGCATCGGCGCGCCTTCCTTCACCGCGACGCCAACGATCACGCGACCAACCGCCTTGCGCTCGCCTGCGAACTTGACGCCGTCCTTGGTAACGTTATCGAGCGCCGCATCGGTCATGAACAGGAGATCGGCCTTTTCGCCGGCCCTAAGCTTGTCGCGCAACATGCCCATCGGCGCGAACGACGCGACGATCTTGTTGCCGGTCTTCTTGGCATACTCATCGGCCA